>NZ_JBKQXN010000180.1:0-281 GCF_046762905.1 Yoonia sp. R2-816
TTCCAGTGTTCGGCAGGGAAGTCATAGAAGGCCAGCAACACGTCGCGGTCTTTGGTCAGTTTCCCGACAGCCTTGTCGTATTTCACGCCGTAGGTTGTGATGAAGAAGTCAAAAGCGGCCTCGGCATTCACGCGCGTCTCCGCCTGCCAGATATCGTGCAGGTGGCCCTTGGCTTTGGCCTGAACCGACTTCGGCATCGCGTTCAGTACATTGCCGGTTTTGTGGAACCAGCAGCGCTGTTCTTTTGTGGCCCCAAAGACCTCGCGCAGCGCATGCCAGAA
>NZ_JBKQXN010000181.1:0-2386 GCF_046762905.1 Yoonia sp. R2-816
CATGGCAGCCAACGCATCCGCGCCAGACACGACCGCCGCGGCTGCCGATCCGATACTCGACCAACGCGGCGGTAACACGCAATCCCCATAGACGCGAAAGCCGCCCGTGCTTTCCTCCTTGTCAGATTTATCGCCGCTGCAGCTCGCGCTGACAGCAGCCACAAACCTTAGACTTTGCTGACTTCTCGTAGATATCCGGGATTGGCGTAAAGCGGACATGCCTGTTTTAGTTGGCTCAGGTAAGTAGGCCACCAAGCTGACCTTCGATGCTCGTCCAGAACCGAGCACCACGATTGCTAGCAATGCGCCATAGCGAAGGTGTTTAAGCCTGCCTTTGAAAGGAGCCACCCTACCCGAAGAGGAAGTCATCTGCAGTCAGAAATGCGGGGTCTAGGCCTTGAATCGTACCGTGCCCGGGAACAACAACAGTGGAGAAAAAGGGGTCCTGGGACGGCTGATAATCCAAATCAGAGTAGAATATACCTGGGATATCAATTCTGATATGGTCAGTGCCATAATCGAAGCTAATGCGGTCGTCTCCAAAACTGGCGCGAAAAACAAATTCGTCACTTCCGGCACCGCCATCAAGCCGATCATTGCCATTGCCGCCTTCTAGGATGTCATTGCCATCGCCGCCCTCTAGGTTGTCATCGCCAGCGCCACCATACAGGATGTCATCGCCAGCGCGGCCATAAAGGGTGTCATCACCATCACCGCCATGTATGATGTCATTGCCATCGCCACCTTCGTTCGTTCCAATAACCTCAAGTGAAACGGTTGCGGTGCTCTCTCCGCCATTGCCGTCATCGACCGTATAGGTGAATGTATCCGTCAGTGTCTGACCAATTGCCACTTGAACAGCATCTGCGTCGGTTGGATCATAACTGATGGTCCCATCGGTGTTTAGCGTCAGGGCTGCGCCATGCGTACTCGTAGCAGAGACAGCTGTAATCGTGAGTGCATCCCCGTCGATATCACTGTCATTGGCAAGAAGGGTGGCTGTATCAATCAAGCTGACATCATATTCTGTGATAAGATTATAGCCTTGAGCAACACCGTTTGCATCGAAAATACGGGCCTTGATGGCAGTATTAGACGTATCGCCTTGCTGCCCGTCACTAGACATCCAAGTGACGACGAATTGGCCATTGTCGAGCGCTGTAACACTCGGGTCGCTTTGAGTGTTATTGGTAAATTCATTGACCAGGAATTCACTGACGATCCCAACGCCATCGGCATCGAAAATACGCGCCTTGATGGCAGAATTGGAAGTATCGCCTTGCTGCCCGTCATAAGACTGCCAGGTGACGACGAAGTCGCCATTGGCAAGTGCTGTAACACTCGGGTCGCTCTGAGTGCCATTGGTGAATTCATTGACGAGGAACTCGCTGACGGTCTCAACGCCATTCTCATCAAAAATACGGGCTTTGATGGCAGTACCGGACGTATCGCCTTGCAGCCGATCATCAGACTCCCAAGTGACCGCAAAACCGCCATTGGCGAGGGCTGTCACACTTGGAAACCATTGAGAGCCATTGGTGAATTCATTGACCTGGAATTCACTGACGATCTCGTCACCAGTCGCATCAAGAATACGGGCCTTGATGGCAGAACCGGACGTATCACCTTGCTGCCCGTCATCAGAATGCCAGGTGATAACGAGATGGCCATTGGCGAGGGTTGTCACACTCGGGTGGTATTGCCAGCTATCGGTAAATTCATTGACGAGGAACTCGCTGACGATCTCGGTGCCATCCGCATCGAAAATGCGGGCCTTGATGGCAGGACTGAACGTATCGCCTTGCTGCCGATCATCAGACTGCCAGGTGACAACAAAATCGCCATTGGCGAGGGTTGTCATGTTCGGACGCATTTGATTGTATTCGGTGAATTCATTGACCTGGAATTCACTGACCACCTCGGTGCCATCCGCATCGAAAATACGCGCTTTGATGGCATAACCGGATGGATCGCCTTGCTGCCCGTCACGAGACTGCCAGGTGACGACGAAATGGCCATTGGCGAGGGTTGTCACACTCGGCTCGGCTTGCCAGTCATCGGTGAATTCATTGACTAGGAATTCATTTGGACCAATAGTATCATCCGCCCCGACAGGGGCATCGTTCACAGGTGTAATCTCAAGAGCAAAGGCATCGCTTGCTGAAAGAGACCCATCGCTGGCCGTCACCGTGACACTCAATGTACCATTGAAGCCCTGCGGCGGTGTGCCCGAGAAACTCCCCGGAGCAGCATCAAACATCAGCCAGTCCGGCAGCGCCGCACCCCCAACCAGCGTTGCACTCAAGGTCAGTGCATCGCCATCCACATCCGTGAATGCGTTGGCTGGTAGTGCAAAACTCACGGCTTCATCTTCTGCTGAAGACTG
>NZ_JBKQXN010000182.1:0-281249 GCF_046762905.1 Yoonia sp. R2-816
CCTGAAAGGTGTTCTTGGCCAAATCAAGGCCGATTGTGGTAACTTGCATTGGGTGGCTCCTCTCATAAGCGGTTAACGACAACTGCACTATGGCGCATTGCGACGCCCGTTGAAGCAGGGGCCATCCACCCCATCCCGCACAGCCGTCTCACAAATCATAAACCTTCAATGATAGATTCATTCACCCGAAAGCGCGATTGGCCAAAAAAAAAACCCGGGCACAAGGCCCGGGCAAGTCCAACAGGGAGGTGGAGATATAACCCGATCTCCGGCGGGATTCTTGCGATTGACGGTCAGGATAGGGAGGTGACCCCAACCGCCAATACTCTCACTACGCCACTAATCTATAGCCACCAGATTCGGTCACAAGAAGGCGCGCATTGGACGGATCTGGTTCTATTTTTTGGCGAAGACGGTAAATATGTGTCTCCAATGTGTGCGTCGTCACGCCCGCATTATACCCCCACACTTCGTGGAGCAGGACGTCGCGGGCCACAACACCTTCGCTCGAACGGTAAAGAAACTTGAGGATATTGGTCTCTTTCTCGGTCAGGCGGACTTTCTTGTCGTCCTCGGTGACCAGCATTTTCTGGGCAGGCTTGAATGTATATGGCCCCAATTGGAACACAGCATCCTCTGACTGCTCATGCGTGCGCAACTGGCTGCGAATCCGTGCCAGCAGCACCGGAAACTTGAATGGTTTGCTGACATAATCGTTCGCACCGGCATCCAGACCCAGGATGGTGTCGGCATCGCTGTCCTGTGCGGTCAGCATGACAATCGGGCATTTGATGCCCTGCTTGCGCATCACGCGGCACAGCTCGCGCCCATCGGTATCGGGCAAGCCCACATCAAGGATCATCAAATCATAAAGACCCTCTTTAGATTTGACCAATGCGCTCGCGCCATCATCGGCTTCAAACACATCAAATTCATCCGTCATCAGCAGCTGTTCACCCAGCGCCTCGCGCAGATCGTCATCGTCATCGACGAGCAAAATTCTCTTGGCTTGTGCCATGATGGCCTCCTTCGGTTCGTTACTAGAAATGTGTTTGGATTACGTTTCAGGCAAGCCGCTATTCCAAACACTCACAGGGTCGTGTCCGTTCATGGGCAAATGTTTCACTTCTGCCGTAAAACGGTCTATCTGATGAAACAAACACAGGCGGTAAGCGATGGGATTGTCCCCCGATATTACAGAACGGCTGGCCCGCGCCCGGGCTGATCTGCGCATGGGCGTGCCTGTTGTGCTGCAAGGCGGCGCGCTGATCCTGGCGGTCGAGACGCTGAATGCCGCCCGGCTGGCTGATCTGCGCGCCCTAGGCGGTGATCCGGTATTGGCGGTGACAAGCTGGCGGGCCGAAACGCTCAAGGCCCGCGCCTATGACGGCGATATCGCCCGGATCGTCCTGCCCGGCGATGCCTCGCTCTCATGGGTGCAGTCCATTGCCGATCCTGCCGATGATCTGCGCGTCCCGATGAAAGGGCCCCTGCGCAGTGCGCGCGACGGGTCCGCCCATCTGCACCGGGCGGCCATCGCCTTGTGCAAGGCGGCCCGGTTGCTGCCTGCCGCGCTGGTTCTGCCGATGGACAACGTCAAAACCTTCGCGGCTACTCACAATCTGACACTGATCCCCGCCGACGCGGTGGTCGATACCGCCCTCAGCCCGTTGCATCCGATCATCAGCGCCCGCGTCCCGCTATCGGTTTCAGAAGCCGGGCGCTTGCACATTTTCCGCCCCGATGACGGGGCAGAGGAACATTACGCCGTCGAAATTGGCCAACCGGATCGGTCCAAACCTGTCCTGTCCCGCCTGCATTCGGCCTGTTTCACCGGCGACTTGCTGGGGTCACTGAAATGCGACTGTGGCCCGCAACTGCACGCCGCACTGGCCCAGATGGGCGCGGAAGGGGCAGGCGTTCTGCTATATCTCAATCAAGAGGGCCGGGGGATTGGCCTCGCCAACAAAATGCGCGCCTATTCCTTGCAGGACCAAGGGTTTGACACGGTCGAGGCCAATCACCGGCTGGGGTTCGAGGATGATGAACGCGATTTCCGGATCGGGGCCGAGATCCTCAAACGCATGGGGTTTTCATCCGTCCGCCTGCTGACCAACAATCCGCGCAAGGTCACGCGGATGGAACATTGCGGGATTACCGTGACCGAACGGGTGCCGCTCAAGGTCGGGGAAAACCGCCATAACGCGCACTATCTTGCGACGAAGGCCACCAAATCGGGGCATTTGCTTTAGCCATTCGGCAAAACCACCAGCTTGCCTGCTGCCGCACCCGCGCCAACCTGCGCCAGCGCCTCTGGCACACCGTCCAATCCCAACGTTCCCGCAATCTCCGGTGTCAGCTTGCCTTCCATGGCCAGCGCACCGATGCGATCCAATGTTGCGGGGTCGCCTTCGGCAGCGCCCACACCGATCTTTTTGCCGCTCACCACTCCGCGCGCAAAGCCCACGAACAATGCCGAAAACAGCGCCCGCATCGTCCCGCCGATCAGCCGGTAACGGCCACCGTGGGCCAGTATCGGGGCAATCCGACGCATCGGGCGGGTCCCTACCAGATCAAGGATCAGGTCATAGTGCACATCTTCATCCGCAAAATCGGTGCTGCGATAGTCAATCACCCTGTCCGCGCCGCGCGCCTGCATGAACGCGGCCTTGCCCGCATGATCAACACCCGTGACATGGGCGCCAGCTTCCTTGGCCAGTTGAATAGCCAGTGGGCCGGATGCGCCACCGGCCCCGTTGATCAGCACCTTCTGCCCCGCTTTCACGCCTTTTGTTCCAGCTAAAGCGATACTGCCCGGCTGGGGCAGGGCGGCGGCGGTCACATTGTCCAAATCTTCCGGCACACGGGCCAGACGGTTTACGGGCAGCGTACATTCCTGTGCAAACCCACCCCCGCGCATTACCACCTCGGCCCATACCCTGTCGCCGACGGCCCAATCGGTAACCCCATCGCCCAGCGCAACAATCTCGCCCACAATGTCAGACCCCAGAACCGGACGACCGGGGCGAAACAAGCCTCCCAATCGGGCATAAAGCGGTGAACCGGTCAGGTTTTCCCAGTCCGACAGGTTGATGCCACAGGCCAGCACCTTCACCCGAACCTCGGCCTTTTTCGGCTCCGGCACCGGCAAGTCCACAAGGCTCAACCGGTCCGGACCCCCATATTCATGATATGTCACTGCGCGCATCTGATGCCCCCTCTTCAATGACATAGAGGGTCACAGCGGGCGACAAAAGCCCATCAGCTATCGCCAAAAATCCCGGTTTCGGCACCATCAATGCTCTCGACATTCTTGCGCCGCCAGTAATCGCGCACGCCATCCTCGCCCATATCGGCGTAATAGGGCAGCAATTCCTCTGGCCCGCGCTGTTTTTCAAAAGCCATCAGCGGCACGCCGGTCCCGCAGGATGTCTGGACCATATCAATGGTCATATCAAAAATCTGGCGGCTGCCCGCCATGGGCGGAAACTGTGCGACAGCCTCATCCCAGCCGGTATCATGCGGATGCAACACCGTGGCTGTCCCATAAACACGCAGGATCAGCGCATCGCCTTCAAATGCACAAAACATCAGGGTCATCCGGTTGGTATCGCGCAGATGGGCGGCGGTTTCATTGCCACTGCCGGTCAGGTTCAGCCAGACGATGCGGGTGTCTCCCATCACACGCAGCGAATCCATACCCTTGGGTGACACATTCACCTGGCCACCGGCTGCGGCCGTGGCCACAAAGAACAGATGCTGGCGCTTGATAAAGTCTGTCAGTGTACCATTCAGTTTCTTGCCAATCGCCATGCGCGCCTCCATTCATTTACTGGAACGTAACATGAACAAATACATGTTCACAATGCTGCTGTCACCAAAGGGGCATCCGCGATAACCCTTTGGAAACCCACAAACGATTCGCGTATACGTTATAAACTATGGTTTATTTGACCCCATGAAATCCACCGATCTTG
Source organism: Yoonia sp. R2-816 (assembly GCF_046762905.1). NCBI lineage: Bacteria > Pseudomonadati > Pseudomonadota > Alphaproteobacteria > Rhodobacterales > Paracoccaceae > Yoonia > Yoonia sp. R2-816. The sequence continues at coordinate 3,978 of NZ_JBKQXN010000182.1, forward strand.
TCGTCACCCCAACGCACCTGCGGTTCCTGAACCGGACCTTTGCCCGGACCATCGGGTGGGGCGGGGTCACGAACCGCAAGGCCGAAGGGGATGGTGCAACCCCCCAAGGCACCCACCGGATCGTGGGGATGCTCTACCGGCCCGACCGGCTGAAAAAACCCAGCGACTGGGCCTTGCCGATCCGCCCCGGCGACCTTTGGTCCGACGATATCCGCGACCCAGACTACAACCTGATGGTGAAAAAACCCCACAAATACAGGGCGGAAACGCTGCGGCGCGCCGATCCGATGTATGACGTGATCATTCTGACGGACTGGAACTGGCCTTACGCGGTTAAGGGGCGCGGCTCTGCGATTTTTATGCATCAATGGCGCGGTCCGGGGCGGCCAACCGCAGGCTGCGTGGCCGTATCGCGCACCGATCTTTTGTGGATCGCCGCCCGCATCAGATACGAAACGCGGCTTGTTATCCGATAACCATTCGCGCGCGGATATTCTTGCCTCAGTCAACGCAGAGGCATTCAAAGATGAAACACCAAGGTCCATTTATGACACCCGAAGAAATCGAACAGCTTCCCTATCGCCCCTGCGTGGGCGTCATGCTCGCCAATACCCGCGGGCATGTCTTTGTCGGGCAGCGGATCGACCGCGAACAGGCGGCTTGGCAGATGCCACAAGGCGGCGTCGACAAAGGGGAAAAGACGCTTGATGCAGCACTGCGCGAATTGGAAGAAGAAACGGGCATCACACCCAACCTTGTTACCATTGAAAGCGAAACCGCAGGACTGATCCGGTATGATGTCCCGCATGAGCTGGTGCCGAACATCTGGAAGGGGCGGTATCGGGGGCAGGAACAGAAATGGTTCCTGATGCGCTTCCATGGGGCAGATGATCAGATCAACCTGCAGACCAAACATCCGGAGTTCTCGGCGTGGAAATGGCTGCCCAAGACCGAACTGCCCGACGCAATCGTCCCCTTCAAGCGGGCAGTTTATGAACAGGTACTGGCAGAGTTCGACGATAAGCTCTGACAGGTGTCTCTGGCCCTAACCTGCGGCCCTACGCACTGATCCAAACTTACCGATGTGATGGCGGCGCATTTCATAATCCGTCGCCGTCACATTTGACATCATCACATCCTGCGCGCGGGGCCAAACCTGCCAACCGTTGAAATATTCGACAAAAATGACGGTCTATTCAAAGGTTCGGTGCTGCAGAAACGTCTTATCCCTATAAGATGCCACTCAATGCACCAGACAGGAGCAATATCGATGAAATCCGTCTTTCTGGCCCTCGGCCTAACCGCGCTTGCCACCCAAGCCACCGCCCTCAGCTGTCTGCGCCCCGATCCGATCGAGACGTTCCAGCGTGTCGCAGCAGCCCCCGAAGGCTATTTTGTCCTTTATGGGCAGATGACATTCGACGAAAGCGCGCTGCCCGCCGGCGTGTCCAACGACAACATCCGCGACCCTGACCCGATCCCGGCCCAGTTCACGGGCAAGGGGCTGACGATGCAGGGCTTTACCTCCGACTATGTCAGCCCCGTGACCCTTCAGGTTGGTTGCGCGGGGCCATGGTGTGGCTCTGCCCGTAGCGGGGTCGATGCCATCTACTTTGTGCGCGCCGACGATCCGCCCGTGACCATGCAGGCCGGGCCCTGCGGTGGCATGATCTTTGAAGAACCTGATCAGGCGACGCTCGATATGCTCACATCCTGCATGCAGGGCGGGGCCTGTTCACCGCAACCGCTGCAATAGGCGCAGCGAAGCATATCCATCCGCAGGCAGGCCCTGACTACGCTGATAGGCCCGGATCGCGGCCATGGAATTTGGCCCGATCCGCCCGTCAACACCCCCGGTGGAAAAGCCCGCATTGGTTAACCGTTGCTGCAATTCGCGCCGCTCCGCGCGGGTCAAACCGCGCTCACCCGCTGGCCATTGGGTACGTAGCGGCCCCATGCCGCGAATACGGTCGCCCAAATGCCCGACGCCAATGATATAGGCCTGCGCGTTGTTATAGCGCGAAATCGTGGTGTAATTTGCGAAGATCAGAAAGGCAGGACCACCCGCACCCGTGGGCATGATCAGCGACGCCTCACCATAATTGGGCACCGCATTGCCATCGACACCGCGAACGCCAAGCTGCGCCCACGCAGCAGGTGATCGGCGCGATGTCTGGCCAAAGTCAAAGCCTCGCGGCAACAGCACTTCGACCCCCCAGGGCTGGCCACGGCGCCAGTTGAACCGGCGGAAATAGGCAGCGGTGGAGGCCAGCGCGTCACTGGGATCGTCCGCCCAGATATCGCGGCGACCATCACCGGTGAAATCCACGGCATAAGCCTGATAGGATGTGGGGATGAACTGGGTATGGCCCATCGCCCCCGCCCATGATCCGGTCATGTTACGCGGGGCCACATCACCACGCTGCAGGATGCGCAGCGCCGCAATCAGTTGCTCCTCAAAAAACCGGCCCCGCCGCCCGTCATAAGCCAGCGTCGCCAAGGTCGAGATCAGGGGCACATCACCGCGCCGCTGGCCGTAATTCGTCTCCATCCCCCAGACGGCGACAACGACATGGGGTTCAACCTGATAGGTCGCCTCGATCCGGGCCAGCACATTGGCATATTGGCGCACCATCGCCCGCCCGTTCGTCACCCGCGCATCGGATGCGGCCGTGGCCATATACTCGCCCAGCGGTTTGACGAATTCGGCCTGATTGCGGTCGCGGCGGATACTGTCCGGCAGATACTGCACCCCGGCAAAGGCCGCATCGAACGTGCGGTCCGAAATACCCGCCGCCCGCGCGCGGGACCGGAACCCGGCGATCCAGTTGCCAAAACCGCTCGCCTGCGCCTGCGCAGTGCTGCCCAGTGCTGCCGCTGAAATACCTGTTGCGATGAACTGCCTGCGATCCATATCCGAACCTCCACCTGTTATTTTTGCACCTACTTAGCGCAAAGGCGGACCAAGCGAAATCAACTCTCCGCCATCACATGTTTTTTCGGAACCATCACGCTGGGTTCCGGCCAGCAGTTTGACAAAACCTCAATCGCCTCGCGCAGCATCGGCACCCGGCGAGGGCGGAAACTGGCGTCGGTCACGGTCAGGTTCTGCATCCGGTCCAGCCTGAAATTGCGATAGGCCTGCCGCAAATGACACCAGGCGATCAGATTGTGGGTCTCTTTCAGAAACACGATGCTCAGCGGATCGACCCGGCGCTTCGTCGCCGCACCCATGGCGTCAATATAGTCAATCTCGATCGTCCGCTCATCCCATGTGGCCCGCCGCAAGGCGCGCACATCAACGGTGGGCAACGGCGGGCGCACAATCCGGTCGGCATGCAGCACGGCATATTGCAGCCGATGCGCCTGAGCGCTGGGCAGACGCGCCTGCAGCTTTGCCACCGCGTTCTGGGCAGCCTGCGCCAGATCAGGGTCGGCCACCGCCTGCACCTCGCGCAGTCCCAGCACGATCGCCTCGATCTCTTCATCGTCGAACATCATCGGGGGCAGGGCGGCATCTTCGGTCAGGGCATAGCCATATCCGGCGGTGCCGTCGATGATCGCCCCCAACCCGCGCAATGCCTCGATATCACGGTACAGCGTGCGCAGCGACACGCCCGTATCATCCGCCAACTGCCGGGCTGTGACCGGTGGGGCATGGCGGCGCAGTGATTGCATCAACTGAAACAGGCGGGCGGTGCGAGACATGCAGCCATCATAACATTGCTGCCAGAAACTGTCAGCACCTTCCGGCATAAACCTCTCAAACGCACAGGAGAGTACAATGATCACCCTCATCACCTACAGGTCCGGCTTCGGCCAACCCAGCTTCAGCCCCTTTTGCGTCAAGGCGATGTGGCTCTTGCAAGCTGCCGGCGTCGCATGGCAGCGCGAAGACAGCAACGACCCGCGCAAGATGCCCTACGCCAAACTGCCAGCCATCCGCACACCGCACGGGCTGATCGCCGACAGCCACAACATCCAAACCTATCTAGAGAAACAGGGGGCGGATTTCTGGGGCAAAGCCGTTGACCGGGTCACGGGCCACGCCCTGATCCGCATGGCCGAGGAGCATATGTATTTCCACATCGTCCTCGACCGCTGGGGGAATGAAGAGGTCTGGCCGATCATCCGCGAAAACTATTTCGCCGATATCCCCGCGCTGCTGCGTCGCCCGATCACAAACAGCATCCGCAAGGCGACGCTGAAAGGGATGCATGCCCAAGGGCTCGGGCGGTTCAGCCCGGATGAACGGCTGGACCGGATCGAAGGCGATCTGACAGCAATCGCCGCCCAACTCGATGGCCGTCCCTACCTGATGGGCGACCAGATCAGCCTGCCGGACTATACCGTCGCAGCGATGCTGGGTGCGGCCATGGCCACACCACTTCCGACCAAACTGAACCAACGGGTGGTGAATGATCCGGTTCTGGCCGATTATGCGACCCGTGTTAGCGAAAAGATGGCCGTCACATGATACGTCCCTTCGATGACCCGGCGGTTGCGGCCGCCTTTGACGCGTTCCCGCCCGCGCCGCGGGAAACAGCACTGCAACTGCGCGACCTGATTTTCAGCGTGGCCTGGGACGCGCCACAGGTCGGCCAGATCGAAGAAACGCTGAAATGGGGACAGCCATCCTACCTGACGTCAGAGACGCAATCAGGGTCCACCCTGCGGATCGGAATGCCCAAACAAGGGGGCTGCGCACTCTACGCCCATTGCGCAACGGATATCATCAGCACCTATGCGGCCACCTTTCCGGGCAGCGACCGGATCGAAGGGAACAGGGCAGTCATCTTTCAGCAGGCCGACGATATCGTGCCCGACAGGCTACGGCTTTTGATCTATCACGGGCTGACCTATCACCTGAACCGGTGATCAGCCCAGGATGGAGCCATAGCTGGTATCACGCATCACCAGACGATCACCCTCCAACTCCAGACGACGGGTGCGTCCGGCGGCGGTGGCATCAAAGGGCACAGTGCTGCAATCGTCGCAGCCGCCCACCGCATCCATCCAGGACAGATCAGCCTGCCGGTTCAGCATGTGGCGGACCACCATCTTGCGCTGGGTGGCCTGGTCTTGGGTCTTGAAACCGATATGGGCGTTCATGGCAGCAACTCCGATCCTGTCGTCATCGGCAGTTTTCCCCTGCATTGCGGCCAGATCGTGTCAGACATGGCGCGAAATTGGACATTTATTGCGATGCTGGGATCGGTTTGGTGCCGCAAAGTTAAGAAACGATTACAATGGCTTTTGTGAGTGATGATTGTTGCGATCTCTGCCGGGTCAGCCCTATTTGCGCGTGCGTTTGACCTTTCGCGCGGTCTTGGCGGCTTTCTTTTTCGCTGATCCCACCTTGCGCCGGGGCGGCTTGCCGCGTCCTTTGGACGGGCCGCGCGGCATGATCTTTTCGTCCAGCTTGATCAATTCCACGATCAATCCGCCGGTAACCGGCGCGGCCTCGGTCAGTTTGACCGTGACCCGTTGTCCCAGCCCGATGACCATCCCGCTGTCAGACCCCATCAATGTCTGGCTTTCGGGGTCATAATGAAAATATTCCGCCCCAAGCGTGCGGATCGGGATCATCGCGTCAGCCCCGGTTTCGTCCAGCTTCACGAAGACACCGAATTTCGCAATCCCGCTGATCCGGCCGGTCAGTTCCGCCCCGATCCGGTCTGATAGAAACGCCGCCAGATAGCGGTCCGTCGTGTCCCGTTCCGCGGTCATCGACCGGCGTTCGGTATCGCTGATCTGCTTGGCGGTGTCGGCCAGATGTTCGATATCCCATGGGCTCAGCCCGTCCTTGCCCCAGCCATGGGCGGCGATCAGCGCACGATGTGCGATCAGATCGGAATACCGTCGGATCGGCGATGTGAAATGCGCATAGGCCCGCAGCGCCAGCCCGAAATGGCCAAAGTTTTCCGGGTTGTAATAGGCCTGGGTCATCGACCGCAACGTGGCCATGTTGATCAGCTCATCATGCTCCGTGCCTTCTGCCCCGGCCAGAAGCTTGTTCAGATGCGCGGTCTTCAAAACCTGCCCCTTCGCCAGCACAAGGCCAGAGGCCTGCGCCACCTCGCGCAATGCATCCAGCTTTTCGGGGCTCGGTTCTTCATGCACCCGGAACAGCAGCGGCGATTTCTTGGCAATCAGTGTCTCGGCCGCGGCCACATTGGCCAGCACCATGAATTCCTCGATCAAACGATGCGCATCCAGCCGTTCCTTGTATTGAACCGAGGTCACCTTGCCCTTGTCATCCAGCACAATCTCGCGCTCCGGCAGGTCCAGATCAAGCGGCTGGCGGGCGGCGCGGGCCTTGGTCAACGCGTCATAGGCGGCAAAAAGCGGACGGATGATATCACCCATCAGGGGTGCCACCTTGTCATTGGGGCGCCCGTCCATCCCCGCCTGCACTTCTTGATAATTCAGCGAGGCGACAGACTTCATCAGTCCACGATGAAATTCATGGCCGATCTTCTGGCCCTTGCTGTCGATCCGCATGGCGACAGCCAGACAGGCGCGCTCCACCCCTTCATGCAGCGAACACAGATCGCCCGACAAACGGTCCGGCAGCATCGGCACCACGCGATCCGGAAAATAGGTCGAATTGCCCCGCTTGCGTGCCTCACGGTCCAGTTCAGACCCCGGCGTCACATAATGGGCGACATCGGCAATGGCGACCCAGATGATGAACCCGCCATCGTTCTTCGGATCGGTGTCAGCCTCGACAAAGCACGCATCATCATGATCGCGCGCATCCCACGGATCAATGGTGATCAGGGGCATGTCGCGCAGATCCTTGCGGCCCTTCAACCCGGCAGGCTTGGCCGCATCCGCCTCAGCCACAACCTCATCAGGGAAATGGTCGGGAATACCGTGCTGATGGATCGCAATCAGGGACACCGCGCGCGGTTCTGTCGGGTCACCCAACCGGGCCACGATCCGCGCCTTGGGCAGACCCAAGCGGCCCTTCGGCCCGGCCTGTTCCGCTTCGACCAGCTCACCATCCTTGGCACCACCCGTGGCACCGGCGGCCACCACCCATTGCCTGTCGGCCCCCTTGTCGATGGGCATGACACGGCCGCCTTCAGACCCGGCACGAAACACGCCTAAGATACGCAGCGGGTTGGTGCCGATCCGGCGGATCATGCGGGCGGTGTGGGTATGATCTTCGGTCTTGTCGACCGTCAGACGACCCAGAATACGGTCACCGGCCCCTAGCGCGGGATCAGAGGACCGCAACATCATCAGCACCCGCGGCTCTGGCCCTTGCCCTGTCCATTCCAGCGGGCGGGCAAACAGATCGCCATCTGTATCGGGGGCCAGCACCTCCAGCACGGCCACCGGGGGCAGATCCTCGGCATCGCGATAGGATGACCGGCGCTTGGCCAGCTTGCCTTCGTCCTGCAGCTCTTTCAGCAAACGTTTCAGGTCAATGCGGGCCGCGCCCTTGATCCCGAACGCCTTGGCGATATCGCGTTTGGCGGCCTTTGTGGGGTTCTCTGAAATCCACTGCAGAATTTCGGACTTGGAGGGAATACGTGTCATGAGAACCGCCTAACATGGCGCGCGCCGGGCGTCATCCCAATAGGCTGCACCATGCTATACTCCAACAGTCGCAAAAGGAGGAACGCCGATGTATGTTGCAGGTTTCATTATCCCTGTCCCGGCAGAAAATCGCGTGCGTTATCAGGGCTGGGCAGAAAAAAGCGCCAGCCTGATGAAAGAACTTGGCTGTCTGGAAGTCGTCGAAGCCTGGGAGGATAACGTCCCCGATGGCCAGCAGACCGATTTCCGCCGGGCCGTCGCCGCACAGCCCGACGAAAAAATCGTGTTCAGCTGGCAGATCTGGCCCGACAAAGCGACCGTCGGCGCGGCAGAGGCCACAATGCGCAGCGACCCGCGCTTTGACCTGCCGGACGACATTCCATTCGACCCCAAACGCCTGATCTTCGGCAGTTTCGATCCGCTTCTGGTCATCGGCCGCGGCTGACGCCCAAAATCCTTCAAAGGATTTTGCCAAGGCTTTTCGAAAAGCCTTGGTCCCGCGCGATCAGGCGAAATACTCCGTCAAAATCCGCTTGTAGATCGTCTTCAACTGGCTGATCTGCTCAACCGAAACCCGTTCATCCACCTGATGCATGGTCTTGCCCACCAGCCCGAACTCCACCACCGGGCAATGATCCTTGACGAAACGGGCATCCGATGTCCCGCCAGAGGTGGACAGGACAGGTTTCACCCCGGTCTCGGCCTCGACCGCCGCCGCCACCAGATCGGACAGATCGCCGGGTGGCGTCAGAAAGCTTTCACCAGACACTTTCACATTGATATCCACATCCACGTCGAATTCCTCGGTCACGTGGCCCGCCTCTTCTCCGATCCAATCGACAATCGACTGGCTGGAATGGGCATCGTTGAAGCGCACATTCACCGTCGCCCGCGTCGCCGCCGGGATCACGTTGGTCGCGGCATTGCTGGTATCAATCGTCACGACCGCCAGCGTTGACGGGTCGAAATGCTCGGTCCCTTCATCCAGCACATGGGATGACAACCGGTCCACCAGACGCGCCATGGCGGGCAGGGGGTTCTTGGCCCGGTGCGGATAGGCGGCATGGCCTTGCACACCGCGCACGGTCAGCCACGCGGTCAGCGACCCGCGCCGCCCGATCTTCATTGCCTCGCCCATCACATCCGGGCAGGTGGGTTCACCCACCAGACAGACCGACATCGCCTCACCCTCCGCAGCCATCCAGTCCAGCAGCGCGGTGGTGCCATGCAGCGCATCCGCCTCCTCATCCCCGGTGATGGCCAGCACAACGGCACCATCGGGGGGCGTTTCATGGACAAAATCAATCGCAGCAGCGGCAAAGGCGGCCACCCCCGATTTCATGTCAGTCGCACCCCGGCCATAAAGGTAGCCGTTCTTGATTTCGCCCCCGAAGGGCAGCACCGACCAATCGTTCTCATTGCCCAGCGGCACCACATCCGTATGGCCGTTAAAACCAAACGTGCGATTGGCCCCCTTGCGCCCCCAGCGGGCATAAAGATTGGCAATCCCGCCGCGATCCACCCGTGTGCATTCAAACCCGCCAGCCGTCAGCAGCTTTTCCAGCAGCACAAGTGCACCGCCTTCGGCTGGCGTGACAGAGGGGCAGCGGACCAGATCAGCGGTCAGGGCAACGGGATCAACAGGGGTCATGGCAAGGCTCCTTTGCGCTATGGCTAGCCGGTGCGGAGGCGGGATGCAATTTGCTTCAGCCCAGTTTTGCCAGCACCTTGTCGCTTTCCAGCTCTTTCAACGCATGACGACCAATCCATGCGGCTGTCTTGTGATCATGGTCGGACAAGTCACGGGCAAAGTCTCGGGCCGCCCGGTTCAACGCTGCATTCCGCTTGCCAGTCGCCCGCAGGGCCATATCGACAGCCTTCTTGACCAATGGGCGCGGGTCCCTCGCCGCCTCACGTATCAACGGGAAGGTATCAATAAACGCCTGATCAGCCGCTGCCTTGTCATGCACCGACAGCGCCCAGATCAAGGCGAACCCGGCACGGCGCACAAACTCGCGGCGGTCCGGTGCCCACAGATGCACCTTGTCCCAGCGATAGGGCGTTTGATCCAGCAGGCTGAAACAGGCGGTATCGCAAATCGCCCAATTGTCGAAATCCGCCGCCCACTGATCCGCTTCTTCAGACGGTATCTTGTCAGCCTCGGCGATAAACACGGCCATGGTCCGGGCTTCATACCGGCCATCGGCCCAAAGCGCGCGGGCAACGGCATGGTCCTTGCCCAACTGCTTGGCCTGTTTCTTCATCACCCCCATCGGCACGCCAAAGGCACGGTCGTTGGGGATGCCGTAGCGGGCCATATCCGCCACATGATCCGGCGTGCCCGTCTGTTTCAGCCAATTGATAATCTTATTCGCCGTCATGTGGTGAAACTATCCCGTCATGTGGCCGGTGTCGAAACCTTAACGCTGCATTCACACTTGCACCGTGCGCTGTGTTCATCCGGCAAAATCGCCCAAAAGGGTCCGACGCAAGTCCGACGTTTTGCCGACGCGATGCCGACCGGCCATTTTGGCGAAAAACCTCAGCATTAAGGGTGATTCGCCTGCAAATGCATTTCCGGGCTGTTGCGTCCGCGCGGTCCCCCCACCGAACGTTGCGTCGCCATGCGCTTCGCATACACTGGCGCTGCACCGCGGCATAGGTTAGGTTACGCCCATGAAATTGCTTGTTGGTCTTGGTAATCCCGGCGCGAAATACGCGCATAACCGTCATAATATCGGCTTTATGGCGATGGACCGGATCGCGTCCGATCACGGGTTCAGCGCATGGCGGTCGAAATTTCAGGGCCAAATGGCCGAGGGCCGTTTTGGATCGGACAAGGTCGTCCTGCTCAAGCCTGAAACCTTCATGAACCTGTCTGGCCAATCGGTGGGTGAGGCGATGCGGTATCTGAAGCTCGCCCCAGACGATGTCATTGTTTTTCATGATGAAATTGACCTTGCCCCCGGTAAGGTACGCCTGAAAACCGGCGGCGGCCATGCCGGTCATAACGGCTTGCGATCGATCCACGGCCATATCGGACCGGACTATGATCGGGTCCGCCTTGGCGTCGGTCATCCTGGCCACAAGGACGCGGTACCCGGCTATGTGCTGCGCGATTTTCCCAAGGCTGACGCCGAATGGCTGGACGATGAATTGCGCGGCATTAGCGACGGCATCGCCCATCTTGTCGCTGGGCAAGGAGACAAGTTTCTCAATGCCATCGCACTGCGGACAGCTCCGCCACGGTCATCCACCACCAAACCCGATGCAAAGCCATCGCCGCCGCCAGAACCCGAACCCGACACGCGCTCTGCCATGCAAAAACTGGTGGACCGTTTCCGTTGACGCCCGCTGCCATCGCCGACGCCTTCGCTTTCCAGTCAAAGGCCTGCGCCAGCCTCGGCTCGCCTTTCATGGGGCAGCTGATGCAGCTTTGCGCGACACAGAAATGGCCGGACAGCCCGATCACCGACCGCATCTTCGGCTGGACCGGCGATATCAGCCCGCGCGGCCAATCGGTGCCATTGCGGTTGGCGGGTGCGCTGCACGCGCTACACCTGCGCGGGCACAAAACATTGGGCGAGGTCTATCCGCCGCAAGCCGTTGATGATGCAGCACTTTGGGCGGCCGTCAGCGATACGCTGGTATCCGACGCAGCGTTCATCGACGACTGGATCGACAGCGCACCACAAACGAACGAGGTGCGGCGGTCTGTTGCCCTGATCGCTGTCGGCCATTGGCTGGCCGACCGGTTCGGCCTGCCGATGCGGACATCGGAGCTGGGCGCCAGCGGCGGGCTGAACCTGCATTGGGACGGCTACGCGCTGCAGATCGGCAACAGCGTTTTCGGCCCGCGCGGCCCCGCGATGGTGCTGGTCCCCGACTGGGCAGGACCCATGCCGCCAGCAACGCGCCCCCATGTCGCACAGCGCGCCGGGGTCGACCTGAACCCGCTTGATCCGTCTGATCCGGCGGATGCGCTGCGCCTGCAAGCCTATCTGTGGCCTGACCAGCCAGAGCGTCTGCAACTGACCCGCGCGGCCATCGCCGCCACCACCACAAGGGTCGACAAGGGCGACGCGATTGACTGGCTCGCCCCACGTCTGGCCCATCAACCTGGGCAATTGCACCTGATCTACAGCACCGTGGCCTGGCAGTATTTTCCCGATGAAAAACAGGCCGAAGGCACACGCCTGATCGAAAAGGCCGGCGCGGCAGCAACAGATGACAGCCCGCTTGCCTGGTTCGGCATGGAAAATGACGGTGGGGAGCGGGGTGCTGCACTAACGCTACGGCTTTGGCCTGGCGATCTGGTGATCGATCTGGGGCGCGCTGATTTCCACGGGCGCTGGGTCGACTGGACCGGCGGATAACGCAGGCGCTTGCGCCTGTCACGGCCTCGCGCCATGTTAGCCCCAACAAGGGGAAGCCAATGAAATCATTTCTGAAATGGGTGCTGCGGATCGTCGTGATCCTGGCGGTCGTGATCGGCGGTCTGGCGCTGTGGAAACGGGAAGAGGTCGGGCGGCTGATGGCCGTGCTGTCACTGTTTTCGGAAGAAAAGATCGTTGACAACTTCTCATCCATGGACACGATTTTCCTTAACCGGCCCTTGCCCGGCAGTGGTGGTACGCCCAGCGCGCTGGCTGCTGGCACGCCAGCCACTTTACCGCCGGAGGTGACGGACTGGATCGCCGAACGGCACGTGACGGCACTGGTCATCCTGCACGACGGCGCGATGGTGTTCGAAGAATACTACCAAAGCACCGATGCCGACGATCTGCGGATCAACTGGTCGATCTCGAAAAGCTATCTGTCAGCCCTGTTCGGCGTCCTGCTGGACGAAGGGGTGTTCGACAGTATCGAAGATCCTGTCACGAAATACGCGCCAGAACTGGCCGACACGGCCTATGCGCAGGCCAGCATCAAGGACGTGCTGCAGATGTCGTCCGGCGTGACCTTTGACGAGGATTATCTGGCCTTCTTTTCCGACATCAACAAAATGGGGCGCGTGCTGGCGCTGGGCGGGTCGATGGACGGATTCGCGCTGCAACAGGATGAAGGCTTTGCCGCACCGGGCGATGGCTGGAAATACGTCTCAATCGACACGCATGTGATCGGGATGGTGATCCGGGGTGCGACCGGGCGGGATATTCCCGATCTGCTGACGGAAAAGATCATCACACCATTGGGGCTGGAGGCCGACCCCTACTACCTGACCGACGGCTATGGTGTCGCTTTTGTGCTGGGCGGATTGAACACCACAACGCGCGACAATGCGCGTTTTGGTCAGATGATCGCCAATGGCGGGCGTTGGAACGGACAGCAGATCGTGCCCGCCGATTGGATCGATGCGTCGACCGTGGTCAGCGCAAAGACGGCGCCGGGGGCTATCGGGTATGGCTACCAATGGTGGATCCCGGCGGGATCGGAACCGGGCCAGTTCATGGCCCGTGGCATTTACGGGCAATACATCTACATTGATAGTATCAATGATGTGGTGATCGCGGTCCACGCGGCAGACCGGCAATTCCGCGAACCCGGAGCCCACGCCCAGAATGAAAACATGTTCCGCCTGATTGCAGAAAGTTTTGAGTGATATGGAAAAAGACCCGTCCTTCAACGTGCTTGGCAGTGCGCTGCAACCCTGTTCGACGGACCCGATGACCGGGTTCTTCCGCAACGGGGCCTGTGATACCTGTGCCGCCGATCACGGCAGCCACACGGTCTGCGCGGTCATGACAGATGAATTTCTGGCCCTGTCGAAATATCTGGGCAATGATCTGAGTACCCCACGGCCAGAGTTCAATTTTGCCGGGCTCAAGGCCGGGGATAGCTGGTGTCTCTGCGCCAGCAGGTTCCTGCAGGCGCATGACGAAGGGGCGGCACCGCAGGTCAACCTGCATGCCACCCATGTGCGGGCGCTGGAAATCGTGCCAATTGACGTGTTGCGCAAATACGCGGACCCGCAGGACATCGATTAGGCCGCGTCGGCCTTGGTGCCGGGCAGCGCCTCGCCCATCAGATCATCGATAAACAGGCTCAGAAGCTGGGTGCGCCCGGCGACGCCTGCTTTGCGATAGATCGCGTTGGTCTGGGCCTTGATCGTGCCTTCGCTGACATCGCGCAATGCGGCGATTTCCTGGGTCGACATGCCCTTGATCGCAAACAGGGCCACGTCACGTTCGGCGGGGGTCAGGGCCCAGGCGGAAAACCGTTCTTCGATCACTTCCATGAAGGCACCAGAGGCGAGGCGTAGCTGGTCTTCGACCAGCACATTCCGGGCCATGGTTTTGCGCAGCACCATTAGACCCAGGACAATCCCCAAAAGCAGTCCGAGGGCCGCACCGACCTCGATCAGTTCATAGATTTGCCAACTGATTGGTGCGAAACCGAATATGGATGCGAGGATCTGTAAAACGAAAAAAAAGGCGCAAAGCACCTGAATAATCACGATGGCCAGAATGTACCAACGGCGTGTCACCGAATGAAACCCCCCCTAGGATGGCAAACAATTCTCAGTCGTCATCCTCGTCGTCGTCGTCGTCGTCGTCCTCATCGTCGTCGTCATCATCCTCGTCATCATCCTCGTCGTCATCGTCGTCGTCATCATCCTCGTCGTCATCGTCCTCGTCATCGTCGTCATCATCTTCGTCGTCATCCTCGTCATCGTCGTTCCCACCGGACCCGGAGTTCCCGGATCCGGCTTCGCTGTTTCCGGGAACGAAGACACGGGGTTCATCGTCTTCATCGTCGCCGTCCGCACGCCAATAGTCGCGCAGAATTTCCCCGGTCTGAGGATTGATGACCAACTCACGAAAAAGGGTATCGCGTTCGGCTACGAAACGCAGACGGCCCAACCATGTTCTGGTGACAGTAATCTCTGAAAAGCCTTGGGCGCGCAACTGGGTTACGACCTGCTCTTCCACCGATTGGGCCGCCGCCGATAACGGCGCCCCAACCAAAGCGAGACAAAGGATCAGTCTCTTCGGGTTCATAGTTCTACTCCACCGCGACAGGCGGTCAGGACAGTGACAGACGACTATTCGTCGTCGTCTTCATCATCGTCTTCGTCGTCATCCTCGTCGTCATCCTCATCATCATCCTCGTCATCGTCTTCATCATCATCATCATCATCGTCCTCGTCGTCGTCCTCATCGTCATCTTCGTCGTCGTCCTCATCATCCTCATCGTCTTCGTCGTCCTCATCATCATCTTCGTCATCGAGGAAATCTTCGTCTTCATTGTCGATCTCGACGCCGGGGGTCGTTTCATCATCCGCGTCGACCGGCTCAACCTCTTCTTTCAGGACCTCACCGGTTGCTGCATCATAAACGACCTCAAGCTTGCGTCCATCGCGGATCGCTTCGACTTTGACCTGGGTCGGTCCGTTCTTCACTTCGATGCGCTCATAGCCTTGGGCCTGCAGCTGCGTGACAACTTGTTCGGCGATAGATTGGGCGAAACCAGCACTGGCCGAGAGAGCAAGGGCAGCAGTGGTTGACAGCAAAAGGGTCTTCATGGGTCGGCTCCTTTCAAGCATTTTCGTTTTACAGGCCTGCATTGTGCAGACCAGCCAACGCTGTCATCGCAGCCCGAAGCTTAATCGAGAATTAATAATCGGTTGATTTTCAGCCCGGTAAACCGACGAAATAGGTGCCTAAACCAAAGTTTAGGCCTATTTTCACCCAGTTTGGATATCAAAGCCAAGATGTTTGGCCACCGTGAAGATATCTTTGTCCCCACGGCCACACATATTCATGACCAACAGGTGATCTGATGGCAGATCAGGCGCGATCTTCATGACATGGGCCAGTGCATGCGACGGCTCGAGGGCCGGAATGATCCCTTCCTGCGCGCAGCAAAGCTGGAATGCCTCAAGCGCCTCGACATCCGTGATCGCCACATATTGCGCGCGGCCGATCTCGTGCAGCCAGGCGTGTTCAGGGCCGATTCCCGGATAATCCAGACCGGCTGAGATCGAAAACCCTTCCAGGATCTGTCCGTCATCGTCCTGCAACAGATAGGTGCGGTTACCATGCAGCACGCCGGGGCGACCGCCGGTCAATGACGCGCAATGTTCCATCTTGGCATTGACGCCCTTGCCGCCGGCCTCGACACCGATGATGTTGACCTCCTTGTCGTCAAGGAAGGGGTAGAACAGGCCCATCGCGTTGGACCCGCCACCGATCGCGGCGATCAGGGTATCGGGTAGACGACCCTCTGCGGCCATCATCTGTTCCTTGGTTTCCTTGCCGATAATAGCCTGAAAATCGCGGACCATCGCAGGATAGGGGTGGGGACCGGCCACCGTGCCGATGCAATAAAACGTATCACGCACATTGGTGACCCAGTCGCGCAGGGCATCGTTCATCGCGTCTTTCAACGTGCCCCGACCGCTGGTGACGGGCACCACCTCTGCGCCCAACAGGCGCATGCGGAAGACGTTGGGGGCCTGCCGTTCGACGTCATGGGCACCCATATACACGACGCATTTCAACCCGAACTTGGCGCAGACCGTCGCCGTGGCGACACCATGCTGGCCTGCACCGGTTTCCGCGATGATGCGGGTTTTGCCCATGCGGCGGGCGAGGATAATCTGGCCCAAAACATTGTTGATCTTATGCGCGCCGGTGTGGTTCAACTCGTCCCGCTTGAGGTAAATCTTGGCTCCGCCCAGATGCTGGGTAAGCCGTTCAGCATAATAAAGCGGGCTGGGGCGGCCGACATAGTGGGTCCACAGGTCATGCATCTCGGCCCAGAAACTGTCATCGGTCTTGGCATGTTCGTATTGCTCTTCCAGTTCCAGGATCAAGGGCATCAGCGTTTCCGACACGAAGCGACCGCCGAAATCGCCGAACCGGCCTTTTTCGTCGGGGCCGGTCATGAAACTGTTGAAAAGATCGTTGGGCATGGGACACCTTCTCTGTTGCGCCAGACAGCAGTATCGCCATGTGCGGTGATGGTAAAGCGTCAGGGGGTCGCATTAGCCGCTACAAGTCTTTTCGAAAAGCCTTGTCAAATTCCTTTGAAGGAATTTGCCTATTCAACCAGCCGCAGAGGTGCGGAATTGCAGAAGATCACATATTGTCCGGCATTCTCCACAGCGCGGAAACCGCGCCTGCGCAACTCTGCCTCGAAAACGCTGCGACCAATCAAACGCTCAACATCGCGCACCTGACGGCGCACAACACCGCCGTCGCTTGCCGCCTGCGATGAGAATATCTGCCGCATCCAGCGATCAGAAGAGATGTATGGCGACAACGCATTCATCCAGCCTTTGTCATTTATCATGGTAAAGGTCGGGTTAACCGCGGGCCGCTTCGACGAACCGGGCGATCATTCCGGCATCTTTCATCCCTGGCTCTGTCTCCACACCCGATGCGGTATCGACCTGCCGCGCCCCGGTGCGCGTGATGGCGTCCTTCACATTCTCCGCCGTCAGTCCGCCTGCCAGCATCCATGGCAGCGGCCAGCGACGCCCAGCGAGCAAATCCCAGTCAAAGGTCACCCCGTTGCCGCCCGGCAGATCGGCACCTTTGGGTGGTTTGGCATCCACAAGGATCTGATCGGCCACCTTGATATAGCGATCAATCGCAGCCAGGTCATCCGGACCCGCCACACCCACAACCTTCATCACGGGCAGACCATAACGGGCCTTGACCGCGGCCACGCGTTCAGGGCTTTCCGCGCCGTGTAATTGCAGCATGTCCAGCGGCACATCCGCCATGATCGCGTCCAGCATTGCATCATCGGCATTCACCACAAGGCCAACCTTGGCCAGACCTGCAGGCGCGTCAATTGCCAGCGCTGCCGCCTCGGCGATGGTCACAGATCGTGGTGACTTGGGGAAAAAGTTCAGACCGATATAAACAGCGCCCGCATCCGCCGCAGCCTTGATCGTGGCCGCATCGCGCAGCCCGCAAATCTTGACCCGAATGTCAGACATGATCAGCCGGTTTTTTCCAGTAGCGCCAGAACGTCGTCTTCGCTTTTGGCTCCGGCTGCCGCGCCACGCAACTGGTCGACTTCGCGGCGCAGTTTTTCCACCTCACGCGATTTGACCCGCGCCTCGGCGCGAATGCGGTATTCGCGCACCCATTCCCACAGAAATCCAATCAGCAAACCGGCAGCGACGCCCAGAAAGATCACCGCGTATAGCGGCAGCGAGATGTCGGGCGATATCCCCAGCAGTTTGGCCATCGGTTCCGGCATCGCGCGCAATGTCACCATGCCACGGTTGGCAAGACCCACAAGGATCAGACACAGGCCGACAATGGCCCAAAAGGCATAGCGAATGGTTTTCATGGCACCCTCTTAGTTGCCGTTCAGACGGTCCCGCAACAATTTGCCGGTCTTGAAGAACGGGACGTGTTTCTCTTCCACTTCAACGGATTCACCGGTCCTTGGGTTCCGTCCGATCCGCTGATCGCGCTTTTTGACCGAGAACGCGCCAAAACCGCGCAATTCAACCCGATCCCCGCGCGACATCGCACCCGTGATCTCTTCGAACACTGTATTAACGATCTTTTCCACATCACGCTGATAAAGATGCGGATTTTCATCAGCGAGTTTCTGGATCAGTTCCGAACGGATCATGGCGGCGGCCTCCCAAGCAGCAGTCTATCAGATATGGCGAGTTTGTCCCCGCTTTTCAAATGACTATAGGCATTTTATAGCCGCCGCGAAATAGCAGCCTTGCTGCAATTCACATCAAAAACGCCATGATTTTCATACGAATGGTCGGGTTTGTCGCATAGGCCGGGGCATTGCCGCTCTGCCAGCCTCATATGTGCCGCCACCCGTGACCCACGATTCGGGTGCCGTCACGCCGTTGAGGCAAATCAATCGCGAACCCCGTCGGACCGATATGCTGCCATCATGAACCCCCAATTTCTGACGGAGCCATTCATGACCAATGTCGAACAACTACTGAAAAACACGGTTGAAGAACTTGACCGGCTGCTGAATGCCAAGAATGTCCTCGGCGACCCGATCGAAAAGGACGGCTCGACCGTCATTCCTATCGTCAGCTACGGCTTTGGCTTTGGGGCCGGCGGCACCACGGGCGGCAAAACCGGCGATGGCGGCGGGACCGGTGGCGGCGGTGGTATCAAACCTATCGGCGCGATCATTCTGGATCAGAAAGGAGCCCGGGTTGAAGGCATCAAGGGCGTCATGTCTGGCCTGACCGAGGTGCTGGGTGATGCTGCGGCCCACGCGCTTGATAAACCATCCAAGCGGGGCAACGGCTCGGAAAAATCCGACTGATCGTTCCATGGTTTTGGCGCTCCAGATTTTTCTGTGGCTGATAGGGCTGATCCTGCTGCTGCTCGTTCTGGCGCTGGTGCTGCCTTTGCGATTGCACCTGTCGTTCCGAAGTGACCCGCAAACGCGGTATCACGTGACGGTCTGCCCGTTTGGTATGCGACTGACTGGCATCAGGGTGCATGACAGTCGGCGCAGGGCGCCCGAGGAGGCGCAGAAGACGCCAAAAAGGAAACCCAGGACAAAGCGTAGCCGTCTCAAGGCGCGGGCAGATACCATTCTGACCCTGCCTGCCACATTGGGCCGGATGATCAGGGCCGTACATATCGAAGACCTGCGAATCGACGGCGAATTCGGTCTGGGTGATCCGGCGGATACCGGGCAGCTTTATGGCCAGTTGACGCCGCTGATTTATGGCTCTGGGGCCCAGGTCAATCTGCGGCCCAACTTTGACATGGCCTGCCTGCGAGGTGCCGCAGATATGCAGCTTCGGGTTATCCCCATTGTATTCCTTTGGCCGATTGCGGGATTTCTCTGGCGCATGTTTGGGCCCTTCGAATGACCTACAGCCACAGCAAACCACAACATATCGGCGATCATTGGATCGCGGTGGTGTCGCGCCATACCGCGCGGGCGCAGGATGCGGCTGGCAATATCTTTGTGCTCTGTCAGAAACAGCCGCTTTTCGTGCTGGTGCGCCGGGGCGCAGACGTCGTCGCGCTTGACATGAGCGGCAGCAAGGTGCCCGCCGACAAGATCACCAATATCTGTCCGCAGGCCATCGAAACCTTGCGCCGCGCCTAAGGGAACAAGGCATTGACAGGGTGCTGCCAAGCCACCGTTCCAGATCAGGCGGGTTTGTCGAAAAACGGGGTCATCTGCGCCACGATGACGCTGTTTTCATCTAGCGCACGCTGCATCAGCGCCTTTTCGTCGTCAGAGATATCATGCCCTTCCGCCAGTCGTTCCTCCAACGTACCGTAGCCCGATACATCCAGCGGGGCGAGGTCAGCCTGTTTCAGGATCGCCACCGTTTCGCGCACCGCCTCGGCCTCGTCCACGCCGCTGGCATAACACATCAGCGCGCCGCCGGTGGCACCTTCGGGCAGGCCATCATCCGTATTGCGCCCGACTTCCACCAGAAGGGTAAAAACCTTCTGCTTCGATGTTTTTTGTGCCAAAGCCATGCCCCCAATTGCGACGCCTTTGGATGGGATCAATGGTTTCGCGTGTCAATCCACTTTAGGCGCCAGGCGATGGCCATGGAACGGCATCCAATCTCTGTCGTTGTGTTCACGACGCCAAGCAAAACAAGGATCGAACCAATGACAGACACAACACAGCGATTTTGGGATATTCTCGAAAGCATGCGGGTTTGCATGGTCACCACGCAGGATGGTGAGGTGATGCGGTCCCGTCCGATGGCGCCCTATGTCTCAAAGCCGGACAGGACGATCCAGTTCGTCACCGACAGTGAAAGCGCCAAGATTTACGAGCTGCGTCAGGATCAGGATATCGCTCTCAGCTTTGTTGACGCTGACAGCATGGTCTTTGTCTCTGTATCCGGCAAAGGGCGTGTGAACCGCGATCGCGCCCGTATCCGGGAAATGTGGGGCCCTTATTGTCAGGTCTTTTTTGGCGACGATCCCGACAGTGCTGACGTGGCCATCATCGAAGTGAATGCCACACAGGCCGAGTATTGGGACAACGACAAAGGGAAACTGAGCACGGCGATTGAAATGACACGCGCCTACTTTTCAGATGACGGCCCAAATCTGGGCGAGAATGAAAAACTGAACCTGGCCGGATAATCCCGTTACTCTTTATCTTCCCACCGCGACCGCACCGCCCAGATCGTTGACACGATGATGACGATCTGGACAGGGGCATAAATCACCACGAACAGGAACATAATCGTGGTGACCAACGGAAACTGCATGACATAGATGAGGGTCAGCGCGGGCTGCCAGAGCAATGCCACCAGCAATGAGACGATAACGACATCCAACGCCACCGGCAACCACGCCGCCTTGAATGACGGGCGGTTCCCCGCTGCGATGCGCTTGCGCGCCAGCGTCCGACTGATCAGCACTTAGTCCCGCAGCAGTTCATTGATGCCGGTCTTGGACCGGGTCCGCTCGTCCACGCGCTTGACGATAACGGCGCAATACAAATTCACATTGTTCTTCGACGGCATAGACCCGGCGACGACAACGGAATAGGGCGGCACTTCACCATACATGACCTCACCCGTTTCGCGATCCACGATCTTGGTGGATTGGCCGATGAACACGCCCATGCCCAGCACAGATCCTTCGCGCACGATGCACCCTTCGACCACCTCGGACCGGGCGCCGATGAAGCAGTTGTCTTCTATAATGGTCGGCCCGGCCTGCATCGGCTCCAGCACGCCGCCAATCCCAACTCCGCCGGACAGGTGTACGTTCTTGCCGATCTGGGCACAGGACCCGACAGTCGCCCAAGTATCGACCATCGTGCCCTCATCCACATAGGCGCCAAGGTTCACAAATGACGGCATCAGCACCACGCCGGGCGCGATAAAAGCAGACTTGCGGACTACACAGTTCGGTACGGCGCGGAAACCTGCGGCCTTCCACTGGTTATCACCCCAGCCTTTGAACTTGCTGTCGACTTTGTCCCACCAGCCACCGGCTTGCGGGCCGCCATCCTGCTTTTCCATATCCTTGATGCGAAAACCCAGCAAAACGGCCTTCTTGGCCCACTGGTTCACATGCCAACTGCCATCGTCCTGCTTTTCGGCTACACGCAGTTTGCCGCCATCAAGCGCATCCAGCGTATCCTCAATCGCTTCGCGGGTTTCGCCTGTCGTCGCTGGTGTAATCGTATCGCGAGCCTCCCAGGCGGCTTCGATGGCGGTCTCAAGGGCAGCGTTCGACATGGGGGTCTCCGATCAGAATTGATTTTGGGGGCTTCTAGCCGGGCAGGCGCAATCAATCAACGCTGCTTGATCGAACAACCCATGGATGGCGTCTGCTCCTTCGGGCCATTTCCGGTGTCGGCGACCATGTGCATGGCGTTTAGCAAATCCGGCGCCCGGTGGCTTCCAGCCAAAGTCACAGATTGAGGTGTCCAGCAGCATTTTTGCCTCCTGTCTTGGTTGCCCAGTTAATCACTAGCGGGACGCGCAACAACACGAAAAAACGCCTTGGAATTCACCAAGAATGACCCGGCAATGGTCCAGATCCGCCGCATCTTTGACATAGTTGGTTTGTCTAAGGGCGTAAACAATCAGGCGATATGGGGCTTACATGGACCAGATAAGAAACAAGTCGTTGGACGGGATACTCTCGGGTCGCGCCATTCCAGTGCTGTTTACGCTGACGATTTTTCTCTCCGCGTCTCTTTTGTTTTTTGTTCAGCCGCTTTTTGCCAAAATCGCCTTGCCGCAGATTGGTGGCGCCCCGGCCGTCTGGACCACGGCGATGCTGTTTTTCCAGACCGTGCTGATCGCAGGCTATGCCTATGCGCATTTTTCGACCCGCTATCTTCCTGTGGTTGGCCAGATGGGGTTGCATATCGCATTGTGGGCGGTGGCGCTGTTCTTTCTGCCGCTGTCGATCCGGACCGGTGTATCATTTGACGCAGACACACCCGTGGCTTTGCAGACCCTGCTATTGTTTGCCGCCGGCGTCGGAGTGCCCTTCGCAGTGCTCTCGGCCAATGCGCCGCTGATCCAGTCGTGGTACTCCAAAACCGGCGGCCCATCCGCCCATGACCCCTATTTTCTTTATGGCGCATCCAACCTCGGCTCACTTGGTGCGCTTCTGGCCTTTCCGCTGGTTGCAGAACCTTTGCTAGGCGTTAGCCAGATCGGTGTGGTTTGGGCAGTGGGATTTGTGCTGCTGGGCGGGTTCCTTTTTAGCAGCGGTATGGTGGCGCGACGAGGCGGTGCAAACCAACCGGCCGAAAGAGAACAGCGGGCCGCCCGACCAGGTCTGCGGACCACGGCTTATTGGCTGTTTCTGGCATTCATTCCGTCCTCGCTGATGCTTTCGGTGACGGCCAAGATCAGCCGCGATATCGGGTCGTTCCCCTTGATTTGGGTGGTGCCGCTGGCGATCTACCTGTTGACTTTCGTTCTGACCTTCACCAATCGCCCACTGTTCGGCAAGGATGCCTTGCGCTGGATGCTGGTCGGTGGCATGGCCTTTTTCTGCTATTTCCTGACGACAACGGTGAATACACTGACGTGGGTTTCGGTCGGTCTTCTGGTTGCGTCATTCTTCGGGATTACCATGGTGGCGCATTCCGCCCTTTACGCCGCTCGACCGGACAAAAGCCAACTGACCTATTTTTACATGATGATGTCGATTGGTGGCGCGTTGGGTGGGTTGTTCAATTCTATCATTGCACCAACCATCTTTGATGATCTCTACGAGACGCGGATCATTGTTTTTCTGGCGCTAGCCCTGTTTTTGGTTGGCGGACGTAAATGGAGCGTTCGGGACATCGCTATTGATGGCATATTTGCTGTTGTAGTGGTCACCCCGTTCGTAGCGGTTGCGCTTGGCTTGTGGGGCGCAGATATCTCATTCGCTTATCGGATCAGCGCCGGGCTGATCGCATTCGCGATCTTGGTAACACACATGATCCGTTTGCCCGTGATCGGGGCCGCGATCGTCGCTCTGGTGCTTGGGGCGACTTACAACCATGGCGACGTCATTTTTAAAGATCGCAGCTTCTTTGGCACTCATCAGGTTATCGAAGTGGACGGAATGCGTCTCTATGTGAACGGCAGCACACTGCATGGCGCTCAGTCGATAGAAGATCTTGAAAAATCACGGCCCAGGCCAATGAACTATTATCACGCCGCTGCACCGATGGGGCAGGTGATGATGTCGGACTTTGCCCAAAACGCGAAAGATATCGGTATCGTCGGGCTTGGCGTCGGATCACTGGCTTGCTTCGCCCAACCGGGTCAGAATTGGCAATTCTATGAAATTGATGCGCTCGTCGATGAGGTTGCCCGCGACAGCTCACTCTTCACCTTCGTGAACAACTGCACGCCGGATGCCCCCACCCACCTTGGCGACGCGCGGATCGTATTGGAACAACAGAAGGATGTCCGCTACGATATCATTGTCATTGATGCGTTTTCCTCCGATGCGATCCCGGTGCATCTCAGCACGAATGAGGCCATTGCGCTATTCCGGGACCGGCTGAAACCCGGAGGACTGCTTCTGCTGCACATCTCGAACCGCTACTACAATATGTCAGTACCGATGGCGCGTGTGGCCGACGAAATCGGAATGCATATTCGGTTCCAGGAATTTGCAAATGCGGATAACTTACCTGGCGCGGCGTCCTCCAGAGTTGTGCTGATGTCTGTTGACCCCCAAAGCCTGGCTGAATTCGATGCCGACGATCGGTGGCGCGTCCTCGAAAGCGATGGTGAACCTGCATGGACAGACGAATACGCCAACATCCTGTCTGTGATGCGCTAGCCATTGCATCTTGGCCGCCCAGCGGCGACGGTAAGCCAAACAATGCCAGAGGCCGTATTTGATGCAAGACCACCGCAAACACCCGTTCCGCGACAGCTCGCAAGACCGAGAGGCGGCGACACATACGCCTGACACGCCGCAAACGCGCGCGCCCTCCTACAAGCTGGCCTTCGCTGACGAAGACTTCATGTGCCGTGAAGACCTGCGTCCTGTGCGGCTGCAATTGGAACTGCTCAAACCTGATCTTCTGATGAACGAGGCAGGGATCAATTCGACCATCGTTCTGTTCGGCGGCGCGCGCATTCCCGATCCGGTGAATAAGGACAAGGCGCGCACGCAAACGCTGGTAGAGCTGACCAAATATTATGATGAGGCCCGCAAATTCGCCCAGATCATGACGGCCAAATCACTGGCAAAAGGTGGCAAAGATGATGTGATCGTCACCGGCGGTGGGCCGGGGGTGATGGAGGCTGGTAACCGCGGGGCGTTTGAAGCGGGGGGCAAATCCATCGGGCTGAATATCGTTTTGCCGCACGAACAGGCGCCCAACGAATACGTTACGCCAGAACTCTGCTTCAACTTCCACTATTTCGGCATTCGCAAGATGCATTTCCTGATGCGGGCCTCGGCGATTTGCGTCTTCCCGGGCGGTTTCGGGACGCTCGACGAATTGTTCGAGGCACTCACCCTGATCCAGACCGGTCGCATGGCACGGGTGCCCTTCCTGCTGTTCGGGCAGGCGTTCTGGGAAAAGATCATCAACTGGGATGCGCTGGCCGATGCTGGCACGATTTCAACTGATGATCTGGAGCTTTTCCGCTTTGTCGAAACAGCGGACGAGGCTGTCGCCGCCCTGGACGGCTGGGAAGGCAAAGGCGAAAAGCGTGGTGTTATCCCAGGGCGTTAGGTGTTGCGCGGGAGGTCCCGTGTCGACAAGGCTGCTTTTCAGCCGTCGGATATCGTGGCGACTGGGACTTCCAGATACTGCATTGGCGGCAGGTCGGGTTCCTTGATCGCCTGTATCGCAGCCTTGGCCAGAAAATCGCCCGCTGAACCCACGGACTCGGCCATCGTCAGGATATCGGCGCGAACCATCTTCAGGAATGGAACCGCCTCCTTGGCGAACAGGTCTATCTGCTGGCCGACGGTGAGCCCGCGACCCTCCACCCCTGCCAGAACCGCCAGCGCCGCAGTGGTCGACGCCGTCACGAAAGCATCCGTTTCCGGGTGCCCGGTCAGGTGCTCGGTAGTGGCAGCAATGATATCCTCGCTGGGATTGTCGCTGTTCACCTGATCAAGAATGAACAAGGTCTGACCGTTTGCCTTGGCGCGTGCCTGTAGTCCGGCAACCAGATGCAGCGCATAGGATTGACGCAAAGGCGGGGCGACGACGGCGACATTTTTGCGACCCCTTGCATGCAACAGGTCGATGGCGTGACGGCCATAGGTTTCATTATCAAAATCGTAATATGGGTGCTGATCAGACCAATTGCTGCGGCCATGAGTGGCAAAGGGAAAACCGCGCTCCATCAGATAGGCGATGCGCGGGTCCTCGGGCTCGATCTGGTTGAGGATGATCGCATCGGCCGATTCCGTTTCGACGATGTATCGGATCGGCTTCATGATATCATCTGCCGGGGCATAGGGGGTCACATTCAGATGAAAGCGCGTGCCCTGCAACCCGCCCGCTACGGATGAAATCAGCCGCGCGGTGTGGTTGTCATGTTCGGTCGACATCACCAGACTGATCACATTGGTGCGGCCCGTGCGCAGGCGGACCCCGGCGCGATTGGGCACGTAACCGATCTCATCGGCGATTTTGCGAATCAGCTTTTTGGTTTCGCTGCCGATGTCCGGGGCGTCATTCAGGGCGCGCGAGACCGTCGGCACCGCCAGCCCGCTGAGCTTGGCGATGGTCTTGAGTGTCGGCTTTGCCTTGCGTTCCGGTGGCGCGTTGCGATCCCCCGGAACTTTGTTCTCATGCATATGGCCTAGTCCTCTGTTTCCGCATGACTTTCGGCTTGGTAGGGCCAAAATCTCAAAATCGCCAGTGCCTTGCGGGCACTCTGGTCGCTGCCCGCACCTTGGCGGAATTTTCCTTGCGAGGTCAATCTAAATCGATATAGGCTCATCTACAACGATTTAGAACCAGGGAGAGAGAATCGTGAAACTGACAACAAAACTGCTCGCGGCCACCGCGATGATCAGCGCCTCTGCGGCGTCTGCGGTGGAACTCGAAGTCACCCATTGGTGGACATCCGGTGGCGAAGCCGCCGCTGTTTCCAAATTCGCCGAGGCCTGGAATGCCACCGGCAATACTTGGGTCGACGGGGCCATTGCAGGGTCCGGCGGCACCGCACGCCCAATCATCATCAGCCGCATCCTGGGCGGCGACCCGATGGGGGCGACGCAGTTGAACCATGGCAGGCAGGCCGAAGAACTGATTGAAGCAGGTATGCTTCTCGATCTCACAGATGTGGCCGAGGCAGAAGGGTGGAAAGATATCGTGAACCCGCCCACATTGTTGGATGCCTGCACACTGGATGGGCGTATTTACTGCGCCCCGGTGAACATCCATTCCTGGCAGTGGATGTGGCTCAGCCATCAAGCGTTTGAAGATGCAGGCGTCGATGTCCCGTCCAACTGGGATGAATTCGTCGCTGCCGCCCCAGCACTTGAGGCTGCCGGGAAGGTTCCGCTGGCTATGGGGCAACAGCCCTGGCAGTCGTCTGGCGCGTTTGGCGTGATGACCATTGCTATTGCGGGCACCGAAGCCTGGTTGCAAGTGAACCGTGACAAGGATGCGGATGTCGCGGCGGGACCTGAATACACGAAAGTGTTTGAAGCCGCAGTGACCGCCCGCGAAATGGCGGCTGAATCAAATGTGCAGGACTGGAACCTTGCCACCAACCTCGTGATCACCGGTCAGGCCGGTGGACAGATCATGGGTGACTGGGCGCAAGGTGAATTTCAGGTCGCCGAACAGGTCGCCGGTGAAGACTACACCTGTCTACCTGGTCTGGGGGTGAACGAAATCCTCGATACCGCCGGTGACGCCTTCTACTTCCCCAAACAGGATGACCCTGAGATTGAGGCCGCACAGAAAGAGATGGCGGCGATGCTGCTCTCTCCCGACGTACAGGTTGCCTTCAATCTCGCCAAGGGGTCGTTGCCGATCCGGGGTGATGTAGACCTGAGTGCCGCCAATGACTGCATGAAAAAGGGTCTCGAAATCCTGGCGGGCGGCAATGTACTGCCCTCCGGCGACATCCTTCTTTCTCCCGATACTCAAGGCCAGGTCGAAGACCTGATGGTCGAGTTCTGGAACGATCCGTCGATCACCGCAGCTGACGCGCAGGCGCGTTACGCCGCGATCATCGCCGACGCCGACTAAGGCCACCACTCAGGGGCCCCGCATTCATGCGGGGCCCCAACGGTCACCAATCACCCGCAAGGGAGGGGGAAGCCATGTCGGCCATCGACGCCGGACAGGGGCGGACGCGCGCAAAACGCCCGAACCGATTATTCCGCAACAAGACCGCGAAAATCGCAGCAATCCCGATGGTGGCGACAGCCCTTGTCATCTTCATCGGCTGCACATTGTGGACGGTCTATCATTCGTTCACCGGATCGCGGCTGCTGCCAGCCCCTGACAAATGGGTGGGGCTCGATCAATACGAACGGCTTTGGTCGACGAACCGCTGGATCACCTCCATCGAAAACCTGGCCATCTATGGCGCTTGTTCGATGATCCTGTCGCTGGTGATCGGTTTCACCCTCGCAGCGCTGCTCGATCGGAAAATCCGGTTCGAAAACACGATCCGCACGATCATCCTCTACCCATTCGCCCTCAGCTTCATCGTGACCGGGCTGGTCTGGCAGTGGATCCTCAACCCCAGCCTGGGGCTGCAAAACGTGGTGCGGGACTGGGGCTGGGAAAGCTTCACGTTCGACCCTCTCAACAACCCCGAAATCGTGATCTTCGGCATCCTGATCGCGGGCATCTGGCAAGGGTCGGGGTTCATCATGGTGGTGATGCTGGCCGGGCTGCGCGGGATCGATGAGGACATCTGGAAGGCCTCGCGCGTTGAAGGCATTCCCACATGGAAAACCTATATTTTCATCATCATCCCCATGATGCGGCCCGTTTTCGTGACCGCGCTAGTGCTGATCGCCAGCGGAATCATCAAGGTCTATGACCTTGTGGTCGCCCAGACATCCGGCGGGCCGGGGATCGCGTCCGAAGTTCCCGCCAAATACGTCATCGAAAAAATGTTCTCGTCCCAGAACCTCGGGCAGGGCTTCGCCGCCTCGACCATGATGCTGGTGTCGGTCCTGATCATCCTGATCCCGTGGGCCTATCTTGAATTCGGGGGGAAACGCCGTGTCTGATACCGCACTTGCATCAGGGGTGGCGCTGAAGCCCGCAGAGGACGCACTGTCGGGTCCGCGCGGGCCAAAACCCAAACGGCGGATCACGCCCGCCAATATCATCCTTTACAGCACGCTCTTCGTGGTCTGCATATACTACCTTCTGCCGCTTTACGTGATGATCGTGACATCGCTCAAGGGGATGCCGGAAATCCGGCTTGGCAATATCTTTTCGCCCCCTGTCGAGGTCACCTATGAACCATGGATCAAGGCCTGGGCCGAGGCCTGTACGGGCGTCAATTGCGACGGGCTCAGCCGTGGTTTCTGGAATTCGGTCTGGATCCTGGTCCCGTCGGTTTTCCTGTCCATCGCCATCGCGTCGGTCAATGGTTACGCGCTGGCCAACTGGCGGTTCAAAGGGTCCGAAGTCTTTTTCACCATCCTGATCTTTGGGGCGTTTATCCCATATCAGGTGATGATCTATCCCATCGTGATCATCCTACGTGAAAGCGGTGAAGGGATCACCAGTTTCGTGCGGTTCTTCTACGCTGACGCACCCACGATCCGGCTGATGGGGTCACTGTCCGGGCTTGTGATCGTGCACACGATCTTTGGCATGCCGATCCTGACGCTCTTGTTCCGCAACTACTTCACGTCTGTCCCGGAAGAGCTGTTCAAAGCGGCCCGCGTGGACGGGGCCGGGTTCTGGGGCATTTATTTCCGGATCATGCTGCCCATGTCGCTGCCGATCTTTGTGGTCGCCATGATCCTGCAGGTGACCGGCATCTGGAACGATTTCCTGTTCGGGGTGATCTACACCAAACCCGACACCTATCCGATGACAGTGCAGCTCAATAACATTGTCAACTCGGTGCAGGGGATCAAGGAATACAATGTCAATATGGCCGCCACGCTCCTCACCGGGTTGGTGCCTCTCTTCATCTATTTCGCCTCCGGTAAACTCTTCGTCCGGGGCATTGCAGCAGGGGCCGTCAAGGGATGAGCTACTCCGTAGAAATCAAGGATCTCGACCTCGCATTCGGCGCGGTCAAAGTTCTGAAAAACCTGAACCTCGATATCGAGGAGGGTGAATTTATCGTCCTTCTGGGGTCGTCCGGCTGCGGCAAATCCACCTTGCTGAACTGCATCGCCGGGCTGCTGGAGGTCACGGATGGGCAGATTTTCATCAAGGGTGAAAACGTGACCTGGGCCGAACCATCCGAACGGGGGATCGGGATGGTGTTCCAAAGCTATGCGCTTTATCCGCAGATGACCGTCCGGGGAAACCTGTCATTCGGTCTGAAAAATGCGCGGCTGCCCAAGGAGGAAATCGAACGGCGCGTCGCCCGCGCCGCCGAAATTCTCCAGATCGAACCGCTTTTGGGGCGCAAACCGGGCGCGCTGTCCGGTGGCCAGCGACAACGGGTTGCCATCGGGCGGGCGCTGGTGCGGGACGTCGATGTGTTCCTGTTCGACGAACCGCTATCCAACCTTGATGCCAAACTGCGGGTCGATCTGCGGGTCGAGCTCAAGCGGCTGCACAACCAGTTGCAGAACACGATGATCTACGTGACCCATGATCAGGTCGAGGCGATGACACTGGCCGACAGGATCGCCGTCATGAAAGGCGGCAACATCATGCAACTCGGTTCGCCCGACGAAATCTATAACCGGCCCCGCAACCTCTATGTGGCGGATTTCATCGGCAGCCCGTCGATGAATTTCCTCGAAGGTTATCTGCAAGGTGACACATTCAAGGTGGACGACATGGCGATGCCCATGACCGGCTATGACTTCATCACCCAGACCACGGATCGGCCCGCCACAATAGGTATCCGGCCCGAACATGTGATCACCGGCGAACTGGTTGCCAATGCGCCGCTGCAATATCAGGTCAACGTTGATCTGGTCGAACCCATGGGGTCCGACACGCTGGTCTACGCCAAGTTGGGCCAGCATATTTTCCGTATTCGGATGGACGGACAGGCGCGGGTCAGGTCGGGCGATACGCTGCCCATCGGCATTGACCCCGCCCGTGCATCACTGTTCGACAAAGCGACCGAGGACCGTTTGTGACACCGCTTGATTTGGCAGGCGAATGGGCGCTGTCCGATGACAGCGGCGACCATACCTGCGCCATGCATCTGCCCACCGACGGGATCACGGCGCTGCACGCGGCCGGGCTGATCCCCGATCCTTATTGGGGGCGCAACGAATATGATCTGCGCTGGATCTGCGAACGCGATTGGACCGCCATGCGCGATTTCGATCTCACGGAAACGGAGGTTGATCTGGTTCTGTCCAGTGTCGATACGGTGGTGACCATCCGGGTCAACGATCAGATCGTCCTTAAGGCCGAAAATGGGTTTCGTGAATACCGCGTCCCGCTGACCGACGCAGCGCGCCTGGGGCGCAATACGATCAGTGTGACATTCCATTCCGTCGTGGCCGCCGGTGCCGCCAAACAGGCGGCCCATCCGTTTCTGCTGCCCAACAGCGCAAACTGTCCGATCCCCAACGGGAACTTTCTACGCAAACCCGCCTGCGATTTCGGCTGGGACTGGAACATCGCGCTGGCCCCGTTTGGAATTTATGGGGAAATGCGGATCGAGGACACAAATTCGCCCCGGATCGACCGGATCATGATCGCGCAGGATCATTCCGGTGAAGGGGTGGAATTGCAGATCACCGCCCATGTTTCGGGTGGGACAGGAGAGGTCGCAGCGACCATTGCCGGTCAGACAGCCACGGCACCATGCATCGGGAATATCTGCACCTTGTCCTTGCGCATTCCTGACCCGCAATTGTGGTGGCCCGCCGGGCAGGGGGGTCAGTATCTCTACGATCTCGAAGTGACCTTCGCCAAGGCAAAGGCCACGCGGCGGGTCGGTCTGCGCTCTGCGGAACTGGTGACCGAAACGGATGCGGCGGGCCTTGGTTTCAAGTTCCGCATCAACGGGCGTGATGTCTTTGCCAAAGGTGCAAACTGGATCCCCGCCGATGCGCTCGCCGGTCGGATCACCCCTGCCAAGACCCGTGCCCTGCTGCAATCCGCCGTTGACGCCAACATGAACATGATCCGCGTCTGGGGCGGTGGCCGGTACGAAGACACTTGGTTCTACGATCTATGCGACGAACTCGGGCTGATGGTCTGGCAGGACTTCATGTTCGCCTGCAACCTCTACCCCTCCGACGACGCGTTTCTTACCGAAGTGCGCGCCGAAGTCATTGATAACGTGTCCAGACTCCACCATCACGCCTGTCTCGCGCTCTGGTGCGGCGACAACGAACTCATCGGGGCACTGGGCTGGTATGAGTGTTCGCGCAAGGATCGCGACCGCTATCTGGTGAATTATGACAGGCTGAACCGCTGCATCGAAACCGCCCTCAAGGAAACAGATCCGAAAGCCAACTGGTGGCCATCGTCACCGTCGCCCGGGCCGCTGAATTTCGGGGATGCGTGGCATGATGACGGATCGGGCGACATGCATTTCTGGTCGGTCTGGCACGAAGGCCGCGACTTTGACCATTACCGGGATGTCAGCCCGCGTTTCTGTTCGGAATTCGGGTTCCAAAGCTACCCGTCGATGCGCGCAATCAACCGGTTTGCGGCACCGGCCGACCACAACATTGCCGCCCCGGTTCTGGAAAGCCACCAGAAGAACACAGGCGGCAACGCCCGCATCGCCGAAACCATGTTCCGTTATTTCCGCTGGCCCACGCAGTTCGACGATTTCGTCTACCTGTCTCAGGTCCAACAGGGGCTTGCGATCAAGACAGCCGTCAGCCACTGGCGCAGTCTGAAACCGCACTGCATGGGCACGTTGATCTGGCAGCTCAACGACACATGGCCCGTTTGCAGCTGGTCATCGCTCAACGATGATGGCGAATGGAAGCTGTTGCACCATATGGCACGGGCCTTTTACGCCCCCATCAACGTCACCGCCGTACCAAATGAAAAGAAAATCATATTGCGCGCCATGAACGACGCCCCGGCACCTGTCACACTACAGATTGCTGCGGCGGCGCTGGCGATGGACGGGACGACCCGACCTTTGGGTGCCATTGAGGTCACCGTGCAGGATCGGGTGACCGACACTCTGCAGATTGATGCCGACACATTGTCGGATCAGGAGATGCTGTATTTCACATGGACCGGTCCGGATGGCGCAAAGGGCAGCGATCTTTATGCGCGGCATCCTTACAAACACTACAATCTGCTGCCGCCCAAGCTCAAGATGAACGCTGAGCCTGATGGCGCCGACTGGCTGATCACGGTTGATGCGGAAAGGCTTGCTTTGTTCGTTGCGCTTGAAGCTGACGTGCCCGGTCAGTTCAGCACCAACGCGTTCACTCAACTGCCGGACCAACCCAACACCCTGCGCTTCACGCCGGCCTCGTCGAACGTCCAACCCAACTTCACGCTGCGCGATCTGCACAGCGCCACTCACGCCTGAACAAAAGGACCGTGCCATGCCCCGCATTTCCTATCAACTCTACTGCTCCCGCAACTTCCCGCCATTGGGGGATACGCTGCAAATGCTCTCAAAGGCCGGCTATCAGGAGGTCGAAGGCTATGGCGGTCTGTTCAGCGATGTGAACGGGCTCAAGGTCGCGCTCCAGGCCCATGGTCTGGCGATGACCAGCAGCCATATCGGCCTTGACCAGATCGAAGGCGATGTCGCTGGCACACTTGCCCTGATCAAGACGCTGGGAGTCCAAAAGGTCTTTGCCCCCTTCATCGCGCCAGAAGACCGACCGGCTGATGCCGCGGGTTGGGCATCTTTCGGACAACGATTGGCCGAGGCGGGCAAACCACTGCAGGATGCCGGTGTCACCTTTGGCTGGCACAACCATGCTTTTGAACTTGATCCGCTGGACAGCGGGGACATGCCGCTGGACCTGATCGCGCAAGCGTCGGACGATTTGATGCTGGAATTGGATCTGGGCTGGGTCCGTGTCGCAGGTTACGACCCGGTGGAGCGGATCACAAAATATGCAGGCCGGATCAGCGCGGTACATATCAAGGATATCGCACCCGACGGTGACTGCACGGACGAAGATGGGTGGGCCGATGTGGGCCACGGCATCATGGACTGGCCCGCGATCCATGCCGCCCTGCAGAATGCTGGTGTCGATCACTACGTTGTCGAACACGACAATCCCAACGATCACGTCCGATTTGCTACACGCAGCCTGACTGCCATCAATAATTTCTGAGGACACATCATGACACAACTCGGCGTTGGCATCATCGGATGCGGCAATATCTCGACCGCCTATTGCAGGCTGGCCCCGATGTTCAAATCCCTGTCAGTTCGGGCCGTGGCGGACATCAATATGGACGCAGCGCGGGCGCGAGCGGCGGAGTTTGATTTGCGTGCTGATACGGTAGATGACCTGCTGAAGGCCCCGGATATCGACGTGGTGGTGAACCTCACGATCCCCGCGGTGCATTTCGAGGTCACAAGGCAGATTCTGGAAGCGGGCAAGCACGCCTATTCCGAAAAGCCGCTGGTGTTGACGCTGGATCAGGCTGAAACCCTGCGCGAACTGGCCGCGTCAAAGAACCTGCGTGTGGGTTCGGCACCCGACACCTTTCTGGGCGGCGCGCATCAGCAGGCGCGGGCGGCCATTGATGCGGGCGATATTGGCAAGGTCATCGGCGGCACATGTCACGTGATGAGCCACGGCATGGAAAGCTGGCACCCCAATCCCGATTTCTTTTATCAGCCTGGTGCCGGTCCGGTTCTGGATATCGGACCCTATTATGTGACCAACCTGCTTCAACTGATCGGCCCCGTGAAATCGGTCGCCGCTATCGCCAATACCACTTTTGCCACCCGCACGATCGGCGATGGCGACCGGAAGGGCGAAACGATCCCTGTTGATACACCCACTAACATTCACGCGCTGCTGGAATTTGCGAACGGTGCGACCGTCACACTTGGTGCCAGTTGGGACGTCTGGGCCAATCGCCATGCCCCGATGGAGCTTTATGGCGAGGGTGCATCGCTATTCGTGCCGGACCCCAATTTCTTTGGGGGAACCGTCGAAATCGGCGGTCAGGATCAGGACATCACACCGCTGCCGACATGGGATCACCCTTTCGGTATCCCCAATGATGAACAGGGCCGCGCCAATTACCGTTGTGCCGGGTTGGCCGATATGGTGACGGCCATCGCCGAAAACCGCGCGCACCGCTGTAGTGTCGATCTGGCCGTACACGCCGTGGATGTCATGACCAGCATCCTGAAGGCCGGCGAAAACCGGCAATTCATAAATCTGACAACGACATGTGATCGCCCCGCCGCCCTTTCACCGGACGAGGCAGGCGCGCTGCTGGCCTAA
The DNA here is from genome assembly GCF_046762905.1 of Yoonia sp. R2-816. NCBI lineage: Bacteria > Pseudomonadati > Pseudomonadota > Alphaproteobacteria > Rhodobacterales > Paracoccaceae > Yoonia > Yoonia sp. R2-816. The sequence goes on from NZ_JBKQXN010000182.1 coordinate 39,008, forward strand.
AGCGGCGTCCGTAAAATCTGCAGTGCAGATTTTTCGTGGTTGGCCGAGGAACCACGGGTCACGTCTGTCTTGAAATCCAAAAACCTGATTCAGGTTTTTTGGATTTCGCTTTAACTGGCCAGCGCAAAGGTGGACACGGTACGGGGGATCTGTCGCCCGAAGCGACGGGTCAATTGTGCGTGGCTATAGCCCAGATCAGCCCCGTTGCAGATATGCTGATCCTCGGCATCCCTCAGGCTCAGCCCACCACCATGGCGAACAAACTGATAGCCTTTCTTGCGCAAGCGGCTTTGCAGATCATACCAATCAACAGCGTCTTCAAAATCTTCTGTCAGCCTTGCCCGCAAGGGGCCATGCTGGCGCGCAGCCCGATCCGCGCGTGCGCGGGTCCGGCGTTTCAAATCGTTCCGCAGCGCCTCACGCAGGATATCACCTATGGCTGCTTCATTGCGCCCGCAAAGATGGTCGAGGGCGTCGGCGAGTTCGGGGGGTAAACCAAGTACAATCTGTTTCATAGGCGAAATATCGCCGGTTCTTGGTGAAGATGTCGTTAACTACAAACCGTTTTCTGCAGCTATTTGCGCACGCGATTTTCGGGCCCGTTCCGTGGCCGATTTCAACTGTCCGCAGGCGGCCATGATATCCTCGCCCCGCGGGGTGCGGATGGGGGACGCATAGCCCGCTTTGTAGATGATATCGGCAAAGGCGCGGATGCGGTTGTTTGACGACCGCTTATAGGGCGCGCCCGGCCATTCGTTGAACGGGATCAGGTTGATCTTGGCGGGAATTCCATCGATCAGCTTGATCAGACGACGGGCATCGGCGTCGCTGTCGTTCACCCCGTCCAGCATCACATATTCAAAGGTGATCCGCTCTGAATTGGAGACTTTTGGATAAGTCCGCAGCGCGTCCAGCAGATCGGCAATCGGCCAGCGTTTGTTGATCGGGACCAGCTTGTCGCGGACCTCATCGGTTGTTGCGTGAAATGACACGGCAAGCTGGCACCCAATCTCTTCCGCAGTGCGCGCGATTTCCGGCACGACACCCGATGTCGAAAGGGTGATCCGGCGCCGCGACAGCTGAATACCATGCGGGTCCATCGCGATCGTCATCGCATCGCGGACGTTCTCGAAATTGTAAAGCGGCTCACCCATGCCCATTAGCACGATGTTCGACAGCAGGCGGGTTTCGTCCTTGCGGGCGCCGGGCACAGGCCATTCGCCCAGATCGTCGCGAGCCAGCATGACCTGCCCGATAATCTCTCCTGCGGTCAGGTTGCGGACCAGCTTTTGGGTGCCCGTGTGACAGAACGAACAGGTCAGCGTGCAGCCGACCTGGGATGAAATGCAGAGCGTGCCGCGATCCGTCTCAGGGATGTAAACCACCTCAACCTCGTGACCGCCAGCGATCCGCACCAGATACTTTCGCGTACCATCGTCGGACACCTGCCGGGTGACGACCTCCGGCAGGGAAACCACGAATTTCTCGGCCAGCATCGCGCGATAGTCTTTCGCCAGATTGGTCATATCGGCAAAATCGCGGACACCCCAGTGATAGATCCACTGCCAGATCTGGCCGACCCGCATCTTGGCCTGCTTTTCAGGCGTACCAGCCACCATCAGGGCATCGCGCATGGCATCGCGCGTCATGCCCACAAGGTTTACCGGCCCTTCCGGCAGCTTGCGCGGAATGGTCAGCACGTCCTGGGTAATCGGGGCCTTGGCGTTCATGGGAATGCTCCGGATCGGGGGTCAAGCCTGCCATATAAGAGAAAGGGCCGGTTTCCACAAGAAAACCGGCCCCGCATGATCAATGAAACCGGGCGTCAGCTGGAACAGCGGTTCTCGGCCTCTTCCACGGCGGCAGTAAAGCCCAGCAGGCTGAACGTGTCCGTGGTGGTCGTGCCACGGCTCGAACGGCCCACGACAACGGCATTTGCACCGCGTTTCATGGCGGCAACGAACCTTGCGTCATCTTCTGGCGTGGCGGGCCAGGCGGTTTCGTCATCAGTGAACATCTGGAATGTGGTGCCACCAACCTCAAGGCTGACGGTTGATCCGTCGGCAAAGGGGTAGCCGCCCGCAAACATAACCTGCCCATTCACGCTTTCGGACGGACGGTAGAACACGATCAGACGAATATCACCGCGGTTCACCGACACGGTATTGCCGTCGCGGGTGTTCACGGTTTCGGTCGGGGCAGACACAGCCCAGCATTCGGTGGGGTCACTCTCAACAAACACGCTCCAATCGGTGTTCGCGGCAATCCGGTTGTCACTGACCTCTTGTGCCAAACCGGCACCAGCCCAGAACACAGCCGCAGCCACGCCAATTGCGCGAGAAATTTTAAAAATCATGTCACAGCCTCCAAGCTGTCCTTGCCTCTGGATGCTCCTGTTTTCGTCGCGGTGCATCTGGCGTACACCTTTTCGACTGGCAGGAACTGTTTCAACTCGATAGCCATAAGCGTAGCAAAAAACCGCCCGCCGGGGAAAGCCCCAAACGCGACGGCGGCTATCTGAAAGACATATACAATCCAAAAAGGCGAAAAAATGGCACATTCGGTTGATTTGGTCGAAGTCTGGCGCGGTGATCTGCTGGAATGCCTCCATCAGGGGCATGCGGTGGTCTGCGACGATACCGGCCAGATTGTCGAAGCGTGGGGCGATCCGACCGCGCTGATCTATCCGCGGTCATCCTGCAAGATGGTGCAGGCCTTGCCGCTTCTTGAAAGCGGGGCAGGGGCGCATCTGAGCGATGAACAACTGGCACTGGCCTGTGCCTCGCATAACGGGGCAGCCATTCATACGGATCGGGTCCAGGCATGGCTTGGCGATCTGGGCCTGACCGATGATGATTTTCGCTGCGGTCCGCAAATGCCGAATGACAAGGATGCGCGCTATGGCCTGATCCGCGCGTTTGAGGAACCCTGCCAAGTCCATAATAACTGCTCCGGGAAACACGCAGGCTTTCTGACACTGAGCAAACATCTGGGGGCCGGTCCGGATTACGATCAGATCGACCATCCGGTGCAACAGGCCTGCAAGGCCGCCTTTGAAGAGGTCACACAAGAAACCAGCCCGATGTTCGGCATTGATGGCTGTTCAGCCCCGAACCATGCCTGCACTCTCCACGGTCTGGCGCGGGCCATGGCGTTCTTTGCCAGCGCCCATGACCGGTCTGATGCGCGCAGTCAGGCGGCGGTCCGGCTTGCCCGCGCAATGAGTGCCTTTCCTGAACTGGTGGCGGGCGAAACCCGTGCCTGTACCGAACTGATGCGGGCGATCGACGGCAATGTGGCGATCAAGACCGGGGCCGAAGGTGTCTTTATCGCGATCATCCCGGAAAAGCGTCTTGGCGTCGCGCTCAAGATCGCGGACGGGGCCACGCGCGCTAGCGAATGCGCCATCGCTGCAATCCTGGTGCGGCTCGGTGTGCTTGACCCCGCCCACCCAGCCACCGTGGCGCGCATGCAGCCGCCGATCCACAACAGGCGAGATATCGTCACCGGTCAGATCCGCCCGGTCGCGGCACTGCGCTAAGATCAGGGCAACCCGTCAAGGTCAATGACCACGGCGGCATGATCGCTGGCATGCGGCCTGTGCCAACCAACACCAGCAAGGCGCTGGCCGCGAAACCGGGAGGATTCCGCACCCAACCCCATGCGCATAACGCGCGGCACCGCGTCCGGCCACCTTGCGGCTAAGGCCGGTGAGGCCAAAAGCGCGTCCGGGCAATGATAAAGCCCCGAATGCGGATCGAAATAGGTCCAACGCCTGTCGACCGGCAAACGCTGCATCAGATCAACACTGACATCCCCTTCCAGCGGCGCGATGGCTCTGGGATGACCGGCATCGCCGTCATTCGCCTCGTTCAGATCACCTATGATCAGCCAAAGACCCTTAGCCGGGTCCTCAAAGCGGCGTTCGATCAGGCAGCGCGTGGCGCGCGCCTCCAGATTGCGGGTGATCCACGCCTTGTCGGGATCCGGATAGGGCGATTTGAAATGGCACACAAAGAGCGTCATCGGACCGATATCGACCATCAGGCAATCACGCCGAAAGACCGGCAATTCCGGATCTACCCCTGCAGGGGCGTACATCCCTACATCCGCCAGTTTCAGCGATGCGTGGCTTTGCACCCGATCAAGCGGGCGTCGCGAAAGCATCGCCACATCCAGCCCGCGCCCATCGTTCCCGGGCAGGCAAACCCGATGCGGATAAGGGCGGACACCCGCAGGAACCAGATAAACATCGTGAAAGTAATCAAGGGTTTGCTGGTCAAATACCTCTTGCAGCGCAACAACGTCCGCATCCACCTGCAGCAACAATTCGGCCGTCAGCTTGCGGTCGATCTGGTCAAGACCAGCATCCTCAGACACATCCGAATCCCGCGCACCGCGCAGCGGGTTACCGTCAGCGTCAGGAAACAGCCTGAGGCTTTGAACGTTGAGTGTGGCAATACGCATGCTGCGTCAAGGTCGCACGGCTACCCGGTTTTACAAAGCATCAAGATCGGCAGATCAGCCCGAGAACACCCGGAAAGCCAGTACAACCAATCCAATCAGAAAGATGACGATTGCCGCCATGATGCGAACGCGCGCGAAAGGTCTTACCAGCGAAACCGGATCGTGTCGTTTCGGCGGTTTGTCATCGTCGGTCATCACCATGCCTCTCTACGTAAAAATAGCGTCCGACTGTCCGGGTAAACTGATAAATCACAATCATACTGCGACCCTTCGTCTGACATGCTTGCCATTGGGTGCAGCGGGTCTATCTGGCTCGCGATGCGACAAGATAACAAAACGCAATTCACCCGACTGCTGCAGCTGGTCTTCGGCGCGTTTCGCCCACCACCGGGACGACGCCGCATTCTGATCGCACTGATTTACGGGGTAATTTGCCACAGCATCTTCACCCTGTCCGTGCTAGCGATGATGATCGCCATGTTCTTCGGGATGAGCGAAAGTTTCGGCCGGGTTCCTGACCCCTGGCTGTGGCTTGCGAATGCGGCACTGATCCTGCAATTCCCGCTTGTGCATTCGTTCTTGTTGTCGGGGCGGGGCCGCGCAATTCTGTCAAAGCTGGCGCCGGCACCTCATGGTAAAACGCTGGGCACCACGACCTATGCAATTATCGCATCAATGCAGTTGTTCCTGCTCTTCACCTTTTGGACGCCCAGCGGGATCATCTGGTGGCAGGCAGAGGGCGCGGCATTTGCCGCCATCTGTACGCTTTACGCCGCCTCGTGGCTCCTGCTGATCAAGGCCAGCTATGATGCAGGTGCCGAAGTGCAGTCTGGCGCGCTGGGCTGGATGTCTCTGATGCAAAAGATCAAACCGGTCTTTCCCGACATGCCAACAACCGGCCTCTTCCGTTTCATCCGGCAACCGATCTATGTGGCGTTTGCACTCACCCTTTGGACCGTGCCAGTCTGGACGCCTGATCAACTGTTCCTGGCAATCAGCTACACAGCCTACTGCCTGCTGGCCCCGCGACTGAAAGAACGACGTTTCCGGAAAATCTATGGCGACCGGTTTCGGGCCTATCAGGCGCGCGTGCCCTACATCATCCCCACCTTCAAAAGGAATGTCCCCGATGGCCAGCCCCGAACGGAATGATCTGACGATCTATGATCAATATGCCCAGAATTGGTGGTCTGATGATATCCGCTGGGTGCGCACGCTGAAAAACCTGGTCCCCGGGCGATTGAAATGGTTCGACAGGCATGTGGACTGGGCGGGCAAGGCGGTGCTGGATCTGGGCTGCGCGGGTGGGTTCATGGCCGAAGCCTTGGACGAAAAGGGCGCAGAGGTCACCGGTATTGATCCGGCGAAAGATGCCATAGCGGCGGCGCAGGCACATGCGGCGGAAACGGGCGGCGACATCCGCTATGATGTGGGGCTTGGAGAGGACCTGCCTTACCCCGATGCGCATTTTGACTACGTGGTTTGCGTCGACGTGCTGGAGCATGTTGCGGATCTGCCAAAAGTCTTGTCAGAGGTCGCGCGTGTCCTCAAACCCGGCGGTGTGTTCCTGTTCGACACCATCAACCGAAACATCATCGCACGACTTGCCGCGATCACAGTGGCCGAAGATATCCTGCGCATATTGCCAAAAGGCACCCATGATCCGGCAATGTTCATCAAGCCGGGCGAATTGCAGGCAGCGCTTGAAATGGCGGGGTTGATCCTCGGTCCAACCACCGGTTTGGGTCCCAGAGGCATCAACCGGCGCGGTGACCTGACCTTCGGCCCCCTGCCGCTGCGCACGGTTATATATATCGGTCTGGCAACGAAACCCGCCCAAGGTTGAACAATCGGTCAGGGCGAGGCAAACAGGTTCAATAATGCAGCGCGGCGCCGCCGCCCCATTGAAAGCCCGAACCGCCATGCCCTTCACCCTTGCCACCTGGAACATCAACTCTGTCCGCCTGCGCGAGGATATCGTCGCCAAACTGATGCGCGAGGAAGCCCCGGACGTGCTCTGCCTTCAGGAATGCAAAAGCCCGGTCGACAAGATCCCGGTGGAGCAGTTCACAGCACTTGGCTACACCCACATGGTCGCGCGCGGGCAGAAGGGGTACAATGGCGTCGCCATTTTCTCCAAAATCCCGATGGAGGAAGCCGGGGCAGAGGATTACGCGGCCCTCGGCCATGCCCGCCACATTGCGGGAAAGCTGGAAAACGGGGTCACGATCCACAATTTCTACGTGCCAGCGGGGGGCGATGTCCCTGATCGCGACGTGAACGAGAAATTCGGTCAGAAACTCGACTACCTGACCGAAATGCGCGACGCCTTTCATACGGACAAACCGCAGAAATCCATCCTTGTGGGCGACCTGAACATTGCCCCCCGCGAAGATGACGTGTGGAGCCACAAGCAACTGCTCAAGGTCGTTAGCCACACGCCCATTGAAGTCGACCATTTCGGGCAGGTCATGGATGCAGGCGGCTGGTCCGATGTGACCCGCAACGACATCCCCGAAGGACAGCTTTACAGCTGGTGGTCCTACCGGGCGAAAGACTGGGACGCCGCCGACAAGGGGCGCAGGCTCGATCACATCTGGGCCACGCCCGACATCAAGAATGCCGCCCATTCCAGTCGGGTACTGCGCGACGCGCGCGGCTGGGAAAAACCCAGCGATCATGCACCCGTTTTTGCAACATTCGATCTGTAAAACAGGAACCGAGAAATGGGACTTTTCTCACGGGCACCCAAGGGTGATCTGAACCTGAATTATGATGCCATCGCCGGATACGCTGTTGGCTGGCTACCCTACTCGGAAAATGCCATTCAACTGGCATTTCCGCATCTCACAGTCAGCCTTGCGACGATACTGGACTACAACAGGGGCACGACAGATGGTTTTGCACTGTTCGACGCCGATCAGACTGAACCGGTGCTATGCATCGCCAAAGACGGCGACAGCGGTTATGCCTTTTCCGTCTCGGCGCATAATCGGCAGGCTCTTATCCTGGGGAAATACCGCATCGATGAAACTGTGTTGGGCGATTTCCGCGATGATCACATGGACTCTGCCGATTTCTGGGTGGATGGATCAAAGATCGTTGTGATGGGTGGAATGCGCGAACATGGTGCTGCCTATACGGCGCGTCACATGTTCTTGCCGCCGGCCGATTGGACGGGCGATCTGCGCAAGGCAGGCGCGGATGTTTGGCGAACATGTGTCCTGTCCGAGACGCGGTTTTTCGTCTCGGGTCAGCGGATCCGGCCTACGGATGACATTGATACCGCCGGCGGCGTGAAACTGGTCAAGAAGCATCGCGGGCAGGCCCGGCAGCCATTACAGCCCGGGCCAAACCGGGGTGGCGGCGACCCGATCAAGCTTTTGTTGCAGGGGCTGTATTCGTCAAAAGAGGCGCAAAAAGCCTATCTGAAGCTGGCTGATATCATAGTGTACAATGCGGGTATCGCGGCGACAAAGGCCAGAATCAAAACCGTATTTGAAAACCACGAAGCACCCGACGACGTGGCCTTGCGTCTGTCCGAGATGTATAATGAGGAACGTGAGACAGTTTTCATGGTCCCGTTAGACTGGACAGCGGAACCGTCGGATCTGGCAAATCGGATCACATGCGCGCTGGGTGACGAGGCTGTGCCATTACCTGTCGTCGAAAACAGGTCCGTTGCCGAAGATGGCGTTTTCGCGGTATACGCGAAAAGCCTGCAGGATGCCGGTTTTGATCTGTGGAGCCTTGATACCCAATCCGACACGCATTGCCTGTTTGTGGCACGCAAGAAGGATCGCAAGCGGATCGCGAAACTGCTGATACCAACGCAGGCCGCGGCCTGCGTCTTTGCATAAAGGAAAGCCTGCCGATGAAAGCTCTGATCCAACTGCATGACGGCTACGCCGATACCCAAACCGGCCCGAATATCGACGACCTGTCGCCCTTTCTGGCCTTGAAGGATGTGCCGGTCCCCACGCCCGGCGACGTGCAGGCGCTGATCAAGGTGCATCTGGCTGCTGTGAACCCTTCTGACATCCATTTCATCAAGGGCGAATATGGCCAGCCCCGCGTCAAGGGGATGCCTGCCGGGTTTGAGGCAGTGGGCGAGGTTGTCGCGGGCGACACACCGCTCAAGGGCCAGCGCGTCAGCTTCTTCGCCGATGCCTCGGGCACATGGGCCGAATACGCCATGACTGACGCCAGCCGCCTCGTGCCCTGTCGTCCCGATCTGGCGGAACCCGACGCGGCGGGTCAGTTGGTCAACCCGCTCACCGCCATCGCCATGTTCGATATCGTCAAGGAAAGTGGGGCGGACAGCTTCATCCTCAATGCCGCAGGCTCGCAACTCGGCAAACTGCTGATCGCGCTGGGTCGGGATCATGGGATCGAACCCATCGCCATCATTCGGCGGGCCGAACAGGCGCAGGCGTTGAAAGACCTCGGCGCCGCAGAGGTGATCGTGACCGGCGCCGATGACCCGCTGGGGCAAGCGCAATCCATCTTCAAAACGCTGAAGCCACGCATCCTGCTGGACGCGGTTGGGGACCAATTCACGTCCGATCTGTTCTTCGCCATGCCATCCCATGCGCGCTGGGTGAACTACGGCAAACTCTCGACCGAGGAACCAAAGCTAACCCAGCTTGGGCAGATGATTTTCATGGGCAAGCAAATCGAAGGTTTCTGGCTGACGCGCTGGATGAAACAGGTTGATCCGGCTCGCATCCCCGAGGCGTTCAGCGAAATCCAGAAACGGTTCGTGACAGGCAAATGGACCACCGATGTTGCTGGCATCGTGCCACTGTCCGAAGCGATGAAAAAACTGCCAGAGGCGCTGGCCAAGCCCGACGGGAAAGCTTTCATTGACCCCAGGGTTTAGGATGGGCGGCGGTCGTCGCGTTGCCAAGCGGTGTCAGCTTGGTTCAAATAACTCCACCGCATTTCCAGAGGGATCATCGCAAAGGATTTGGCGCCCACCCGGCCCTTCGACAATTTGATTGCGGAAGGTGACACCGCTTTCGGTCATTGAGGCGACCATAGCATCCAGATCGTCAACCAGGATCACAATGCGGCCCCAGCCGCCCGGTTCCGGTTTTCTGCCATCAGGCATCGGCTTGGAGGCCGAAGCCGGTGGCCCGGCCACCCAAAGCTGTAGATCATCCTTGCTCAGAATGGCCATTGCTGGCCCGTATTGCTCTTCCAAGGTGAACCCAAACTTGCCCTGGTAAAACGCGATAGCCGCGTCGACGTCATCTACGATGTAGCGGAACTGTGCCATGGTGCTGACCCCCTGCCATGATCTTAGCCTCAGGCAGGATCACAGCAAAGCGCTCATGTCGTCTGCTGCTCCGCCTCCAGCAAATCGCCAGGCTGACACTCCAAAACTGCACAAATCTTGGCCAGTGTTTCGAACCGGATCCCCTTGACCTTACCTGATTTGAGCAGGCTCAGGTTCTGCTCCGTGATGCCGATCGCCTGCGCAAGATCGCGGGACTTCATCTTGCGCAGGGCCAACATCACGTCGAGGCGGACGATGATCTGCATGTCTTTCATACGAATGACCGGTTTTCGGACGCAACGTTAGACGCTTCGCGCATGGCCCAGCCGATCACGATGATTAGACCACCTGACAATGCGAAAAAGATCATTTCGCTGTTCAGGCTAATAGCGATGCTGCGCTTGCCGGGTGGGTTATGCATGGTCAGCAGTGCCGTCATGACCGGCTGCAATATGAACTGCATCAACGCTAGGCCCAGAAATCCCTGGCCGATACGTTTGATCAGATTGGCGCATGCCTTGGTCAGGACGTCGCCCGTGCGATATGACGCGAACAGCCTGCGCATATCGTTGAGAACAAAAAGAAATATGATGGGGCTGATCACCGATAGGGCGATTGCGCCGTATAGCTGACCTGCCGTGACGTTTCGGGTGACGGTGATACCATGCACCAGACCGTCCACGATCGCCTGATCCAATGGCATGTTCAGGGCACCGATCCAGAAGGCGACGGGCGTCGCAATCATTGCAAAAACTGTCAGCCATTGGAGCGTTCGGCTCCATCTTTTTACTTTATCTATCGACGACATAGTTTGGCCTTTCCGTTTCTAAAATTTAATGTAAAACAATAAAAAATACTTGTCAAAGGAGATTCACATGCGATTTGCACTTTTTTCTGCCCTGGCCTTGTCGGCCTGTACCAGCATCGTCCCGAGCACGGCGATGCAGTTGAGCGGCCTTTCACCCACGACTGCCGATCCGGCAGACCTCGCGGTTGACCTGACCCTGCCAGCAGGCATTGATGTCAGCCCCGGTTCGGCGTTGATGCTGTTCTCAACAACACGCAGTGATACGGATGAGACTGCGGCGGGTACTTTCGCGCTGCAACGCGACGGGTCCGTCTTTAAGGTGAACCCAGCCGACTACGCCGAACTGCGCAGCTTGCAGGCCACCGCGCGCGCCTGGTACGCGGAAAATGCCGACGCAACCAAGGGCTCTCTCTCGATCACCCTTTCACCGTGCCGCTTGGATGCAGGCCCAGAAGATGATGCGCGCGTCAGTGTTGCGGTCCGCATGGCACCGGACGGTGCGTTCCTGCCACTCGTCCGCAATGGGCCGCTGTCTGCCGTCACGTCAGAGGAACAATTGCGCGATATGCCCGACTGTCCTTAAGCGAATTGTTGAAAAAGCGCCGGGGCATTGCTAATTTCAGGTTATGCCCTGCGCCGGGGCCGTGACGGCGCGCTTTAAGGAGGACAATGCACTGTCTCTTTCCACCTCGGCCGCGTCGGCGGCCAACACCGGAGCCCCAGCAATGAGCGCTCCGAAAACTGCGACCAGCGAAAGCCTTTTGGCCGCTGTTCTCAAATCCCTCGATGATGACAAAGGCGAAGACATCGTGCAGATCAATCTGCGCGGGCGCTCTGAGATGGGTGATTACATGGTCATCGCCTCTGGTCGTTCGACCCGGCAGGTCACCGCCATGGCGGAAAAGCTGACCGATCGGCTCAAGCAGGAATACGGCGTCATTTCCAAGATCGAGGGCAAGGATGCAGGTGACTGGGTCCTGATCGACACGGGCGATGTCATCGTCCACATCTTCCGCCCCGAAGTGCGCGAGTTCTACCAGCTCGAAAAGATGTGGCAGACCGGGGCGGCCTCGACCGCCTGATGCGCGTCCAGATCTGCGCTGTGGGCCGATTGCGCAAAGGGCCCGAGCGCGAGCTGTATGACGACTATCTCACCCGGTTCGACCGGACCGGGCGGCCCTTGGCCCTTGGCCCCGCGCAGCCGATCGAAGTGGAAGATAAAAAGGGCGGCGGCATGGCCGCCGAAGCCATGCTTTTGCGTCGCGCTATTCCCGACAGCGCACTGATCTGCACGCTGGACGAGCGTGGTAAGCTGCTGTCGTCGCCTGACTTTGCCGCACAAATCGGGCAATGGCGCGACCAGGGGCGCCAGGATCTGACCTTTGTGATCGGCGGGGCTGATGGGATCGATCCTGACCTGCGGGCGCAGGCCGATGCGTCGCTCAGCTTTGGCAAGATGGTCTGGCCGCATATGCTGGTGCGTGTCATGCTGGCCGAACAGCTGTACCGGGCCGCGTCCATTCTTGCCGGCGGACCCTACCACCGCGCTTAGCGGTTTGCGCGCCCCCTGCGATGCGCTAAACCTCTGATCAAATCAAAGGAGTTCCCCATGCCAGCCCCCAAACCCGTTGTTCTATGTATTCTCGACGGCTGGGGCCTGCGCGATGACGGCACCGCAAACGCCCCCAAACTCGCCAATACCCCCAATTTCGATGCGATCATGCAGGGGCCACATGCCCAGCTGATCACGCACGGCAACGATGCGGGTCTGCCATCCGGCCAGATGGGCAATTCAGAGGTCGGGCACACCAATATCGGCGCAGGACGTGTCGTCGCCATGGATCTCGGCCAGATTGAGCTGGCGATTGAGGATGGATCGTTCTTCAAAGCTGACGCGCTACAGAATTTCATCGCAAAGATGAAGGACAGCAGCGGTGTGGCGCATCTGATGGGCGTCGTCTCTGACGGTGGGGTGCACGGGCATATCGACCACATTATTGCCGCCAGCAAGGTGATCACAGATGCAGGTGTGCCCGTTGCGATCCACGCCATCACCGACGGGCGTGACGTGGCCCCGAAATCAGCCGCCGATTTCGTCACAGAACTGCAGGACAACCTGCCCGACACCGCCAAAATCGTGACGGTCATCGGGCGCTACTATGCCATGGACCGGGACAACCGCTGGGAACGGGTTGAGACCGCCTATGACGCCATGATCAAAGGGCAGGGGAATGCCGCAGATACCCCCAGCGCCGCGGTCGAGGCGGCCTACGACGCTGACAAGACCGATGAATTTATCCCGGCAACAGTCATCGGTGACTATTCAGGGCTGGCCGAAGGCGATGGTTTCTTCTGCCTCAACTTCCGCTCGGACCGGGCTCGCGAAATCCTGGCCGCCATCGCCGACCCGGATTTCGGCGGATTCGACCGGGACAAGCCCGACCTCGCGGCCCAACTTGGCATGGTCAGCTATTCCGACAAGCACGACCAATGGTTCGACATCGTCTTCCCCAAGCGGGACATCCAGAACACGCTGGGCGCCTGGGTCGCCAAACAAGGGCTGCGGCAGTTCCGGCTCGCCGAAACCGAAAAATACCCGCATGTGACCTTCTTCCTCAACGGGGGCATCGAAACGCCCGAAAAGGGCGAAGACCGGTATATGGCCCAATCCCCCAAGGTCGCTACCTACGACATGCAGCCCGAAATGTCGGCGGGTGAGGTGACTGAACATTTCGTCAAGGCAATCGAAGACGGCTACGATCTGATCGTGACCAACTACGCCAACCCCGATATGGTCGGGCATACCGGCGATCTGGGCGCGGCGATCAAGGCCTGCGAAGCGGTCGATCAGGGGCTGGGTGAGGTGCTGAAGGCGCTCAAAGCCGCGGGCGGTGCGATGATCGTCACCGCCGATCACGGCAATTGCGAAACCATGGTCGATCCCGAAACCGGCGGGCCACACACCGCACACACGACCAACCCGGTGCCGGTCATCCTTGTCGGCGGGCCGGATGGAGCGAGATTGCAGGACGGACGGCTTGCCGATCTGGCGCCAACACTTCTTGATCTCATGGGGCTCGACCTGCCACCCGAAATGACAGGGCAAAGCCTGATCAAATGAGGCTCGCCGCATTTCTGATCTGTCTGGCACTGCCGGTCCAAGCCCAAAGCCCAGAGGCTGCGGCAGGGGCGGCAATGGACCGCCTGCTGGCCGCACGGGCGCAGCTGGAACAGGCGCAAACCAGACGCGACCGGGTCAAGGCGCTAACAGAAACGGTGCAGGCCTACGAAGACGGGCTGGCGGCGATGCGTGACGGGTTGCGGCAGGTCGCCACGCGCGAGGCGGTGCTCACGGCCGAACTCAGCGCGCGGCGCGATGAACTCAGCGATCTGATCGGCGCGCTGCAGGTCATCGGGCGGACACCGACCCCCGTTCTGCAAAGCCATCCGCAAGGCCCACTTGCCGCCGCGCGCGCGGGCGGGATCGTGGCCGATCTGACACCGGCGCTGGAAACCCAAGTGTCAGCCTTGCAAAAGCAATTGTCGGAACTGGACCGCTTGCGCGCCCTTCGGATCAAAGCGGCCGAAACGCTGACAGAGGGGCGCGAGGCGGCACAAACCGCCCGCACGGCCCTGGGCATCGCGATCTCCGAACGGACCGACCTGCCGCAGCGCTTCAGCGAAGACTCGGTACAAACCGCGCTACTTGTCGCCAGTGCCGAAACGCTGGACGGGTTCGCGCGGGGGCTGGCTGGATCGCTGCCGTCATCCGACACCGGGCTGACGGCAGAGGGGAACCTGCCACTCCCCGTCGCAGGTTACGTTCTGCCGGACAATGGTCAGGGGCGCCCCGGCGTGCGGATCGCCGCCCAGCCGCAGGCGCTGGTCACCACACCGGTCGCCGCAACGCTGTTGTTTCACGGCGCGGTTCTGGATTACGGCAGCGTGGTCATCCTTGAACCCGCCGCAGACGTGCTATTTATTATCGCAGGCATGGAACAAACCTTTGGAACAGCAGGCCAGATCTTGCCCGCAGGCGAAGCCATCGGTCTGATGGGTGGCAACGGGCAGGCAGATGACGGTATTTTGAGCGAAAATGCTGTCTTTGAGGACGATCAGACGCAGCAAACCCTTTATCTTGAGGTCAGGTCCGGGCAAAGTCCCGTGAATCCGGACACCTGGTTCGCGCTCGAGTAGGATAGGATACGATAATGAAAAAGCTGATATTGGCCGCAGTCGGCGGCGCTGCTCTGGGGCTTGTGGCCACCAGCCAGATTGCCGGGCCGCTACTGGCGCAGGAATCCAAAAACAACGCAAGCGTCTACGAACAGCTGGACCTTTTCGGCGACATCTTCGAACGGATCCGCGCCGGTTACGTCGAGGACGTGGATGACAAGGAACTGATCGAGGCGGCAATCAACGGCATGCTGACCTCGCTTGATCCACATTCCAGCTATCTGTCCGCTGACGATGCCGCCCGTATGCGGGTGCAGACATCCGGTGAATTCGGCGGGCTGGGCATCGAAGTCACGCAGGAAGAAGGCTGGGTCAAGGTCGTCTCACCCATGGATGGCACCCCCGCCGACGCCGCCGGGGTCATCGCAGGTGATTTCATCACCGCCGTGGATGGCGAAAGCGTGCTGGGGCTGACATTGGACGACGCGGTCAACATGATGCGCGGCCCGGTCGGCTCAGAGATCATCATCACCATCGTGCGCGAGGGCGAGGTTGAACCGTTCGACGTGTCCATCATCCGCGACACCATCAAACTGACCGCCGTGCGCAGCCGGACCGAAGGCAACGCCGTTGTCCTACGTGTGACAACCTTCAACGATCAGACCTTTCCCAACCTGCGCGAAGGCCTCGCCAAACAGGTTGAGGATGCCGGGGGCATCGAAAATGTCGATGGGTTCGTGCTCGATCTGCGCAACAACCCAGGCGGTCTGCTGAATCAGGCGATCTATGTGTCGGACGCATTCCTTGACGCTGGCGAAATCGTGTCCACCCGTGGACGCGATGCAGCGGATGGCGAGCGTTTCAATGCCGAACCGGGCGATCTGGCCCAGGGCAAACCCATCGTCGTGCTGATCAATGGCGGCTCCGCCTCTGCCTCAGAAATCGTGGCGGGGGCCTTGCAGGATCACCGCCGGGCGATTGTTGTAGGCACCAAGTCTTTCGGTAAGGGGTCTGTGCAAACAGTTGTTCCCTTGCGGGGTGATGGGGCCATGCGTCTGACCACCGCGCGCTATTACACCCCGTCAGGCCGGTCGATCCAGGCGCTGGGCATTTCCCCCGATATCATCGTCGAACAGCCCCGCCCACGCCCCACCTCGGAAGAGGATGAAGAGGATCAGCCGCGTCAACAGCGGTCAGAGGCTGACCTGCGCGGATCGCTCGACAATGACAGCCTGACCGAGGATGAAATCCGCCAGATCGAGGAAGACCGGGCACGTGCAGAGGCCGCAGCGCAACTGCGCGAGGATGATTATCAGCTGGCCTATGCGATCGACATCCTCAAAGGGTTGAACGCGCTGGGGCCGACTGCGCTGCTTGATCCCTGAATCGTTTCGCGACAAGTCATAAGCTCAAACAACAACGGTTGCCCGGATTCTGGGCAACCGTTTCTCTTTTCGAAAGATATTCAACCATAGGTTGCATATCTGTTTTCACTCATGCTATTCTTGCGAAGTTATGGGTGGGGCGATTGACGAGGGCATCGTGACACGATCACTTCAAGGGATGGAAATTCTCCTGGTCGAGGACAATTTCCTGATCCTTTACGAAACAAAACTGATCCTGGAAGAGGCGGGTGCGACTGTCACAACTGCCGGGTCAGTTAAAGAGTGTTTGCCGCTGTGCGAAGCAGACTATCATGCGGCCATTCTGGACATTGATCTGCCGGACGGAACGGTTCAGCCTGTAGCCGAACGGCTGCACATCCGCCATACGCCGCTCATCTTCCACTCCGGCAGCACCGATAATCCTGCCATCTTCCCGCAGTTTCCCGATGCCGTCATCCTGATCAAACCAGCCAGTGAAAATCAGCTTGTGGCATCGGTTCACAAGCAGGCCCTGGCGTCAGGCAGACAACTTGGGGAAGAACCGGGGTCCGGCGCACCTCAGGCCTTGGCCCGTTCGCCTGCCGGGTCATAAAACGGCATCAACTGTGCCTCTGCCCTGACACGGGTCCCCATCACGTCGATCTCATAAGTACTCGCCAACATCTCTTCCGGTTTTTCACCCGGCTGGGCGCAAGGCACATATCCCATGCCTACGGCCGCCCCCAGATGATGGCCATAACCACCGGATGACAGGTAGCCGACAAACTCACCATCCCGCAGGATCGGCTCGTTGTGATATAAAAGCGGCTCCGGGTCCGTGAGCTTGAACTGCACCAGACGGCGCGCCAGCCCTTCCTCGCGCTTGCGCAGCACTGCATCGCGGCCAATGAAATCGGGTTTGTCCGTCTTGACGGCAAAGCCCAGTCCCGCCTCCAGCACATGGTCTTCAGACGTGATATCATGGCCGAAATGGCGGAACCCTTTTTCCATCCGGCAGGTGTCCATCATATGCATGCCGCACAGGCGCATGCCAAAATCAAATCTCGCCGTCGCCAGCGTTTCAAACACATGCCCGCACATGTCGGACGGGATATACACCTCCCACCCCAGCTCACCCACATAAGTCACGCGGTGAACACGGGCGAGCGCCATGCCGATCTCGATCTCTTGCGCGGTGCCAAACGGGTTGACGTCATTCGAAAAATCATTGGGTGACACAGCCTGCAGCAATTCGCGTGAACGCGGCCCCATGATCGCCAGCACACCCTCGCCAGCGGTCACATCCGTGATCACAACATTGAAATCACCCTTGTTGCGGCGCATCCAGGTTTGGTCCGCAAGCCGGGTAGCGGCGGGGGTGACCACCAGATAGCAATCCTCCTCGATCCGCGTCGCCGTCACATCGGCCTCAATCCCGGCACGGTTGTTTAGAAACTGGGTATAGACGATCTTGCCCACAGGCACGTCATATTGGCCGCCGCCAATATGGTTCATGAATGCCGTTGCATCGCGCCCCTCGACCCGGATTTTGCCGAATGAAGACATGTCATACATGCCCACATTCTGGCGCACGGCCATATGCTCCTCCCGGACATTGTCGAAAAAGTTCTGGCGCGACCAACTGTATTCGTACTTGGCCTCCTGCGCCTCGCGGGCGAACCAGTTGGCCCGCTCCCACCCGGCCAACTCACCCATCACCGCACCCCGGTCCAGCAGATGCTGGTGGAACGGCGTCCGCCTGATCCCCCGCGCGGTCGCCTTTTGCCGGAACGGGAAATGATCGGCATAAAGCAGGCCAAGCGTCTCCTTTGACCGCTCAAACAGATAGGTCTTGTTGCCCTGAAACGGCTGCATGCGGGCAATATCCACATCGCCCAGATCAAACGGTTTCTCGCCGCTATCCATCCACTGACTCAGCGCCATGCCTGCACCACCGGCCGACTGGATCCCGATGGAGTTGAAACCAGCAGCCACCCAGACATTGTCCATCTCCGGTGCCAGCCCCAGATGATAGGCGTCGTCAGGGGTAAAACTCTCTGGCCCGTTAAAGAACGTATGGATGCCCGCATCGGCCAGCATCGGCATGCGTTCCACAGCCGCCTCCAGAATGGGCTCGAAATGGTCGAAATCCTCGGGCAGTTGATCAAACTCGAAATCTGCCGGAATACCGTCCATTGCCCAGGGCTTGGCATTGGGCTCAAACGCGCCCAACAACATCTTGCCCGCGTCTTCCTTGTAATAGGCGCATTCATCCGGCACCCGCAGCACCGGCATTTGGGTCAGGCCCGCAATCGCTTCGGTGACGATATAGAAATGTTCACAGGCGTGCAGGGGCACATTGACGCCCAGCATCCGGCCCACCTGATGCCCCCACATGCCCCCACAATTAACCACCATGTCGCAGGCGACATGACCAGTCTCATCACCCTGCGCCCAATCCACACCGGTGATCTGGCGACCTTCACGGCGGACACCGGTCACGAGCGTCCGCTCAATCACCTTCGCTCCATTCTGGCGGGCGCCCTTGGCCAGCGCCAGCGCGATATTCGCCGGATCACCCTGACCATCAAGCGGCAGATAGACCCCCGCAGTAACACCATCAATGTTCAGATGCTCATAACGCTCCTTAACCTCAGCGGGCGAAATCTCCTCCACATCCACACCAAACGCCCGGGCCATCGCGGCCTGGCGGTAAATCTCTTCCTTGCGCTCATCGGTCAGGGCAACTGTGATCGACCCGCAGCGCTTGAAACCCGTCGCCACCCCGGTTTCCGCTTCCAGATTGCCATAAAGCTCCTGAGAATACTTGGCGAGCTTCGTCATGTTCGCCGTGGCCCGCAACTGGGCGATCAGCCCGGCCGCATGCCAGGTCGTCCCCGATGTCAGTTGCTTGCGCTCCAGCAGCATCACATCTGTCCAGCCCAGCTTGGCCAGATGATAGGCGACAGAACAGCCGATAACGCCACCACCAATGATGACAACGCGCGCGGAAGAAGGGGGGGTAGCCATCGGTCCAGCAATCCTAAAATGAATATTTACCGGATAATTTCACGAAACATGTCATAGGTCACGCGCAATCCGCTACACCATCGGCGTTTTTCGGCGAAAGCGCCTAAACAATCTCATGCCCGGCCTCACGAATGGCCTCTGCCAGCCGCCTGATATGGGCCGGCCCCACCTCGCAGCATCCGCCCACAATCGTGGCGCCTTGCGCGATCCAGCCCAGCGCGAATTGCGCATAGGCCTCCGGTCCCAGATCACGGCGGGCGGACAGACTATCAACTGTAGGCTTGTCTTTCATGAAATCCTTGGTGATCTGCTGAAACCCGTTGGCATAGGCCCCGAAGGGCAGATCACCCTCCGCCAGAACAGCGACAGCCGCAGCCATCGCCTCGGGTGCGGCACAATTGGCCAACAGCGCCGATGCGCCCTCTGCAATTGGCAAAACATCCGCCAGCTTCTCGCCCGACCGCAGGCGCGTGCCATCCTCATCATCCACAGTCATGGACAGCCAGACCGGCTTGCCAGCGGTCAGCGCCCCTTGCAGCACCGCGCGGGCATGATCGACCGACGCAATCGTTTCGCAAATCAGTAAATCCACCTCAGGCCCGAGGATCTGCGCCACCTCGGCATAAAGCGGTACGGCCACATCATGTGCCGGATGAATATCCGGGCGATAGCTGGCGATCAGCGGCCCGATGGACCCGGCAATGCGGCCATGCCCGGCGCAAGCGGTCCGGGTTTCAGCAACCGCCGCCATATGCAACGCTTCGAACTGATCCTCCAGCTCGGTTCCGGCCAGCCGATCACGATGAATGGCATAGGTATTGGTCACATGCACCGACGCACCGGCGGCCACATAATCGCGATGCACATCGGCCACCATGCCGGGGTGATCAACCATCACCTGCGTCGACCACAGCGGGGTCGGCGCGTCTCCGGCACGATGGATCAACTCCTGGCCCATCCCGCCATCCATCAACGTAATCCCGGTCATGGATAAATCTCCGCGAACTTCGCCTTGTAGAGGGCGATCATGTCATTCTCAGTCACCCCATCATCATAGGGCGGGGTCCAGATCATACTGGCATGGGTCAGACTGATCTCGACCAGACAGGTAATGCGCTGGGCGAGATCGCCAAATGCATCCAGCCACATCGGATGCCGTTCGGCAAACCAATCCGATCCCTTGCGGTGCAGTGCTGCCCTACCGCCCGCGCGGACGGCAATACGCCGAAACGGGTCGATGAAATTCACCTCGACGGCCGGATGCGCGGTCAAGTTCCGCCGGGTTCCGGGGGAACGGATGTCGCTATAGGCAATCGTGGCCTCATCCAGCACCAGAAACGTACCTTTGGGGGACACCGCCGGGGTGCCATCCGGGGTAACCGTCGCCACAAACCCCAAAGGGAAAGTGGCGATCAGACCCGTCATTTCTGTCGTCAGCATCAGGCCCGGATCCGGGCATTCTCAGGATCCCAAAGCGGCTGGTCGGGCTGGACCGTCGCCGCAAAACGCTCACCATAGATATCCACCTCGACCTTGGTGCCCGGCTCTACCAGATCGGCGCGCAACATGCCCAGCGCCACAGATTTGCCCACGCGATAGCCCCACGCGCCTGATGTCGTCTCACCGACCACCTCATCGCCTACCCAGATCGGCGACATGTAAGGTGCATCACAGTCCCCCGGCGCGTCGAGCGTCAGCGTGACAAAGCGTTTGGCCACACCTTGCTGCTTCTCGGACTGAATGGCGGCCTTGCCGGGGAAATCCTGTGGCTTGTCCAGTTTGACAAACCGGTCCAGTCCACCCTGCAGCATCGAATAATCCGTCGAAAGGTCGCCTTTCCAGGCGCGATACCCCTTTTCGATGCGCAGTGAGTTGAGGGCAAACATCCCAAACGGCTTCAGCCCATGCGGCGCGCCTGCCTTCAACACAGCATCGAAGACCTTGTCCGTGTCAGCGACCTGAGAATGAATCTCCCACCCCAACTCTCCGGCAAACGACACTCGCACCAATTGCACCCATGTCCCATCAATCTGTGCCGATTGATGGGACAGCCAGCCTTGGGTCAGGTCCGCATCGGAGCAATCGGCCAGGATATCCCGCGACTTTGGTCCGGTCAGGATCTGGCAGGAAAACGCGGTTGTCACATCTTCCAATTCAAATGCAGCATTCTCGGGCAGATGATCCTGCAGCCATTCGAAATCATGCCATTGGGCAGGGGCAGCGGTAATCAGGAAAAAGAAATCCTCATCCAGCCGCATCGCTGACATCTCGGTCACGATCCGGCCCCGGTCATCGGCAAAGTAAAGCAGACCGATCCGACCCACCTTTGGAATGCCACCGGTACAAAGACCCCGCAGGAATTCCGCCGCACCCTCACCCTTCAACCGATAGCGCGAAAACCCCGGCAGATCGAGGATACCGGCCGCATCGCGCACCGCCTCGCATTCTTCGCGCACCCGCGGCTCCCACGGTCCGGTCCGAGCCCATGTCTCGGTCGCCGCCAGAGAGGTATCGTCGCCATCCTTGGCGTACCAGTTCGCGCGCTCCCACCCATTATAGGCACCCATCTGGCCGCCCATTTCACGCACCTTCGCATCCACCGGCGACAGTTTCTTGTCACGGCCCGCAGGCCATTCGTGATGCGGGAAGTGCATGGCGTATTCGTGGCCATAGACCTCCACCGCCTTGGCGTGGCAATAGTCAAAATCGGTATAGTCGGTGTAGCGGCGGGGATCGACAGCCCACATATCCCACTCGGTATGACCATCGACGATCCATTCAGCAGCAACCTTGCCTGCGCCACCACCCTGGGTGATGCCAAAGGTAAAGACACAGGCCTCATAGGCGTTCTTCACCCCCGGCATCGGGCCAATCAGGGGCAGACCATCCGGGGCATAGGGGATTGGACCATTGATCACACGGCCCACGCCAGCGGTGCCAAGGATCGGAACCCGGGCCATCGCGTCCTCAATATACCACTCCAAACGCTCCAGATCGTCCGGGTACAGCTGAAACGAAAAATCATCCGGCTGCGGATCGTCCGGGGTCACCCAATGGGCCTTGCAGTTACGCTCATAAGGGCCAAGGTTCAGACCGTTCTTATCCTGGCGCAGGTAATAGGAACTGTCGACATCGCGCAGCAGCGGCACCTTGCGCCCGTTCGCCTCCGTCCAGGCTTTCAACTCTGGGATTTCCTCGGTAAGAAAATACTGGTGCGACATGGTCACCATCGGAACCGTGCGGCCACCATAAGGCTTGAACCATTCGCCGACCCGCTGGGCATAATAGCCAGCGGCGTTGACCACCTTCTCACAGGCGATATCGCCCTTGTCGGTATGCACGATCCAGCCATCCTTCGTCTGGGTCACACCTGTGGCGGGGCAGAACCGCTCGATGCGTGCCCCCATCTGGCGGGCTCCCTTGGCCAGCGCCTGCGTCAACTGGGCGGGGTCGATATCGCCATCATCTGGATCATAAAGCGTGCCTTCCAGATCATGGGTTTCCAGAAACGGATACATGTCCTGCGCTTCATCCGGCGTCATGATCTTCAGGTTCAACCCCTGATAATTCGCCATGCCCATGGCCCGGGCAAATTCCTGCATCCGCTCCTTACTATGCGCCAGCCGGATCGACCCGGTGACGTGATAGTTCATCGGATAATCCACCTCATCCGCCAGCCCCTTATAAAGGCTCAGGGAATAGCGCTGCATGTTCATCACCGCCCATGAGGTGCTGAAAGACGGGCAATTGCCAGCGGCATGCCAGGTCGAGCCGGCGGTCAATTCGTTCTTTTCCAGCAACACACAATCGGTCCAGCCTTTTTTGGCCAGATGGTACAGTGTGGACACGCCAACCACGCCGCCGCCAATAATAACAACGCGGGCAGAGCTTGGAAAATCAGCCATGGATCACTCTTTCATTCAGTCAGGGATATGCGGTGCATCTGCCGGGATGGTGTAATAATCGCCCGCATCAGCGGTAAAGATATGCTTGCCCGGCGTCATGCCCGTAGGCAGGTCCAGACAGCCAGCAGCGATACCCAAATGATCGGCGCCATTGGGCTGGTAAAACAGGCTGGATCCGCAGAACTTGCAAAATCCCCGGCGGGCATGATCGGACGATTGATACCATGTCAGCCCGGCCTCCTTGCTGAACACGACATTGGCCGTCTCTGCCCGGGTGGAGGCCCAGTAATGGCCACTGGTGCGGCGGCACTGGCCGCAATGACAAAAGGTGATGGTATCGCGCGCGCCGGTGACCTCAAACGCCACCTCTCCGCATTCGCAACGCCCCTTTGTCATCGCCCTCTCCCTAGTAGACCGGTGGTGAGATGACCCAGATCACATCGCAGGTCTCTTCATACGGGTTGGCCCAGCGAAACTGTTCACCGCGCAAACGGAAACTGTCACCAGCGTTCAGCTTGAACATCTTGTCATCCACCCAGATGTCGAAACGACCACGAACGATATAGCCGATTTCCTGCGTCGGGCGGGTCAACGGCACCACAAGCTCGGCACCCGGGGCAAAGGACGAATGGACCACCTCAAAACTGTCGGTCAGGTCCGGGGACAGCAAGCCTTCGGTCAGTCCGGGGGTACGGCATCCGATGGGGCGACGGGCCTGCGCGCGCACGATGATCCCTTCCTCGCCCGGGGCCGTGCCGATCTGCAAAAGGCTGGACACCGAAACATCCAGTATCTCGGCCATGCGGTTCAGATCGATAATGGCCGGGTTCGAGATATTGCGCTCCACCTGGCTCAACCAGCCCACCGACCGGTCCATCGCCTCGGCCAGTTCGGTCAGGGTCATACCCCGCGCCTTACGCAAGGCGCGCAGGTCCGCCCCCAGCGTCCTGAAGGGCTGACGATCATCCGCCATGACTGATCCGTGAAAAATGGACATTGAATTTCATGATGCATAATCTCCATTTGATAGCAACAATAGTTTGTCACGATCTGTGCATGAAAACCATGGGTTGGGGCCAGGTGGAAAAGACATCCCTCAGTATAGTGGCCAACGCATCAGCGTCCGCCTGATCAAACGCATCTGGCTGATCGCTGTCGATATCAAACACGGCAATCACATCACCATTCCCGTCAAAAACCGGCAAGACCAGCTCTGACCGCGTGCTGCTGGCGCAAGCGATATGACCGGGAAACGCATCAACATCCGGAACCAACTGCACCTCACCCGTGCGGGCGGCAGCACCACAGACGCCACGGGAAAACGGAATGACAAGGCAACCATGCCCGCCCTGATAAGGCCCGATCTTCAAAAGCTCCGGGGCCACAACCCGATAAAACCCGGTCCAGTCGAACCGGTCATCACTGTGATGGACCTCACATGCGACCGTGGCCATCAGGGCCACCTGATCATCTTCACCCTCGGTCAGGGATGCAATCGTCTTGGACAGGGTGGCATAGTCTACAGGCATTGGCGGGTTTTCCATTGATCAAACAAGGCCGGTTCTATCCGGTCCCCTTGCAACAAAAAAGGGGCCACGGATGCGGCCCCTTTTCCGTTCAGATCATCATCCGATCAGGCAATGAACACCAGGTCATCCATCGAAAAGACACCACCATTGGTGATATCAGCCCCATCATAACCGCCGCCCGTGGCGCGGAATTCAATCTGGTCGATACCCGTCCAGTTCAACTCCTGCACAGTATGGGTATCAGTCAGGTCGACAGTCTGGGTAAACAGCGCGACACCATCATCAAACCCGGTAATCTCAACGGTATTGGCCAGGCCATCAAGGTTCGCATTCGTCTTGTCAGCGCGGGACCCATTGGCCAGCGAAACGCTCTTGAAATCAAACGTATCACCATCGGCACTGCGAAAACCCACCGTCGCACCCCAGCTATTGAAGGCCTCAAGGTCGTCATCGACGTCGCCAGCGTCATAATCCAGCGACCGCAACGAACCGGCAATATTGCTTTCGCCCCGGCTGACCTCCGCGATGAACTGACCATCCAGCACCTCCGTCCCGGTCACCAGCGTCACATCGTTATCGAAATCGACCACCTGTTCGGTTGGACCATCAGGTGTGTCAACCGGGGGCAGGGCGTCGGCCACAAAAACAAGATCGTCAAAGGAATAGACGCCGGTGCCGCCTTCCGATCCGCCGGATGCCACGAATTCCAGCCGGTCAATCGCAGCGAAATTCAACTCGGTCACCGTCTGTCCGAATTCCAGCGTCACCGTCTGGGAAAGCGCAACCTCACCATCACGATACCCAATGATCTCGACCGTCTGGGCAAGGTTGGACGCATCCGGGTTGCCGCCATCGCGCAAGCCTTTGCCCAATGACACGCTCTTGAAGTCGAAATCGCTGCCATCGGTCCGCTCAAATCCCATCGTCTTGGGCAAAAACGCGTTAAAGGCTTCTTGATCACTGTCGACCTCACCACGATCATAATCAATCGGGCGAATTTCGCCCTCACGATTGGAAAGCCCGGTGCTCAGATCAACGACAAACTGGTCCTGCAGGATCGTGTCACCATTGGAAATTGCTGCGCCGTCGTTGAAATCCAGCACATATTCGGCAGTTTCTACCGGCGGCGCGATCTCCTCGAAATTCTCGACACCGCGGAATTTGATGACATCGCCATTCGCGTAACGGATCGTGCCGTTGCCCTTGTCATTGACATCAACCACGGCGGTGCCGTCCTGCACGAATTGCAGCGTGTCGTCACCTTTGCCCATGTGCACGATGTCACCGGCATTGGCAAAAACCGTGTCATTGCCTGCCCCGGCGCGGATGAAATCGGCATCCTGCGTGCCAATGATCGTCTCATCCCCGGCCGAACCGTAAATGGCCCAGCTGTCATTGCGCTCAAAATCGGACAGATCAACCGTGGCACCATCGGTAACCTTGACGGTATCGGCAGCCAGAACCTCCATATCGTTGAAGGTAACACCATCGCCCAGCTTAAGACGGCCCTGATGGGTCAGCGTGTCGGTACCATCGCCACCGTCGATCAAAATATCTTCAAAAGGGGTCCGCCCCGATGCAACCAGAACGTCATCACCATCCAAAGCGAAAATGCTCTGCGGGTTGCTCAGGAAACGGTATTCGTCGCTGTCGTTTGTAAGCGTTGTTGTGATTGTTTCAGTCATAAAGTCTCTCTGTCTTTGTAAAATCAGCTCAAAGCGAAACCACGTTCCTTACACCGGTTCATCCGATACGGAATCACTTAGAACATAACAAGAACATCGCAGCTATTTGCCATATTTTAAAGGAATAAGCGTAGACGTGTTCTTATTTTGTTCAGATGTTGCAGATTGCCCTCACGCCGCATGATGCGGCCCTTTCCGGGCGCAGAGCAACATCATGTTTAACGGACAAGATCTGGGGTATGCCGGCGCTGCTTGGACGCGACAACAGAGAGGGAATTAGCCTTCGGCGAGAATCAGGAAATGCAACCTAAAGCCGTTCGATCGCAATCGCGGTGCCTTCACCTCCACCAATGCAGATTGCGGCCACTCCGCGCTTCAGCCCGCGCGTTTCTAGCGCGTTCAGCAGCGTCACCATGATCCGCGTGCCCGATGCGCCAATCGGATGCCCCAGCGCGCAGGCTCCGCCATTCACATTCACCTTGTCGCGCGCAATACCCAATTCATGCATGAAGGCCATCGGAACCACAGCGAACGCCTCGTTCACCTCCCACAGATCCACGTCGTCCACCGACCAGCCGACCTTGGCCAGAAGTTTCTGGGCGGCAGGCACGGGTGCAGTGGTGAACCAACCCGGCGCCTGCGCATGGCTGGCATGGCCCAAAATCCGGGCCCGTGCATTCGGCGCACCCGCCTTGGCCAGAACCAATGCCGCGGCGCCATCCGAAATGCTCGACGCGTTCGCCGCCGTCACCGTCCCATCCTTGCGAAAGGCCGGTCTGAGCGTCGGAATTTTCTCGGGCCGCGCCTTGCCGGGTTGCTCATCACGGGTGATGACCTCTTCCCCGGTGCGGGCATGGACCGTCACCGGGGTAATCTCGGCATCGAACGCGCCGGACCGTTCCGCATCCAGCGCATTGGAAAGGGACGCAATCGCATATTGATCCTGTGCCTCACGGGTGAACTGGAACTTTTCGGCGCAATCCTCGGCAAAGGTGCCCATTAGGCGACCCTTGTCATAGGCGTCTTCCAACCCGTCCAGAAACATCGAATCCTGCACCGTCTGATGGCCAATCCGGGCACCACCACGCAGCTTGGGCATCAGATAGGGGGCATTCGTCATGCTCTCCATCCCGCCGGCAATCATCACATCGGCCCCGCCCCCAGCAATCTGGTCAAAGGCCATCATCGCCGCCTTCATCCCCGACCCGCACATCTTGTTCAGGGTCGTGGCCGGCACGTCCTCGCCCAAACCGGCCAGGAACGCGGCCTGGCGGGCCGGGGCCTGTCCTTGCCCCGCTGGCAGGACACAGCCCATCAGCACCTCGTCCACAGTCGACACATCGGCACCATGCAGCGCGGCCCGGATCGCGGCCCCCCCCAACGCAGGGGCATCAACATCGGAAAACACACCCTGAAACCCGCCCATCGGCGTGCGCGCGGCACCTGTTATGACAACCTGTTCCATTCATCTCTCCTTTGGGCCAAGGCTACGCCCGCCGCACAAAAACGAAAAGCCCTCAAACTGCCCCAATTCGATCATTCTGCGGCCTCGTTTAACCGGCAAAACCGACCCATAGCCAAATGGCTGATCCCGGTGCTGCCTGTTCATAGCCCCCACCCATGCGGGCGGCACCGGGGCAAATCCCCAACATTGTGATTGCACGCGCGGCCCATTGGCCTAACTTCAGGCCAATTCAAAAGGGGACCCTCCATGCGCGACTTCCATAAACCCGGCCGCTCAGCCGTCTACGCCACCAATGGTATCTGTGCCACATCGCACCCGCTTGCCGCCAAAGTGGCCGTGCAAATGCTCGAAGCTGGGGGAAACGCGGTGGATGCGGCCATCGCCGGAGCTGTCCTGCTCGGGATCTGCGAACCGCAAATGACCGGGATCGGCGGTGACTGTTTCGTGCTCTTCACGCCCCCCGGCTCGGATGAGGTCAAGGCACTCAACGGCTCCGGCCGCGCGCCCGCCGCTATCGACGCCGAAGCGCTGCGCGCCAAGGGTGACGTCATCGCCCCTTACTCCGCAGACGCGGTCAGCATCCCCGGCGCCATTGACGCCTTCTGCCGCCTGTCAAAGGATTGGGGCAAGATCGGGCTCAAGGCCACCCTCGCGCCGGCCATCCACTATGCCGAAGCCGGTGTGCCCGTCGCCGAACGGGTCGCCTTCGACTGGGCGCAATCCACCGACAACCTCTCCGGCCACGCCCGCGATCTGTTCCTGATGAATGGGCAGGCCCCCCGCCCGGGGCAAATCTTCCGCGCCCCCGGTCAGGCCAAGGTCCTGCGTGAAATCGCCATGGAAGGGCGCGACGCGTTCTACGAAGGCGAGATTGCCGAGGACATGGTGAACTCCCTCCGCGCCCTCGGCGGCACCCACAGCCTTGATGATTTCGCGAACACCGCGTGCGACTATACTGATCCGATCACGGGCGGCTATGGCGGGCTCGACCTTTACGAGCATCCGCCCAACGGGCAGGGCGCCACCGCCATCCTGCTGCTGAACATCCTCAAACATTTCGACATCGCCGGCATGGACCCATGGGGGGCCGAACGGGCCCATATCGAGGCCGAGGCGACAAAACTCGCCTATGACGCCCGCAACCGTTTCGTGGCCGATCCTGCGCATATGACGAAACTCGACCACATGACATCCCCCGAAACGGCCGAAAAACTCGCCGCCCTGATCGACCCGAAAAAGGCAATGCCGGGCGCGGTGCCGGGGGCAGAGGCGGTGCATAAGGACACCATCTACATCACCGTGGTCGACAAGGACCGGATGTGCGTCTCGCTCATCTACTCGGTCTTCCATTCCTTCGGCGCTGGCATCGCGTCCGACAAATTCGGCATCCTGTTCCAGAACCGCGGTGCGGGCTTCACGCTCGAACAAGGGCACGCGAACGAGGTTGGACCGGGCAAACGCCCCATGCACACGATCATCCCCGCGATGCTGAAAAAGAACGGCAAGGTCCACATGCCCTTCGGCGTGATGGGCGGGCAATACCAGTCAGCCGGACACGGCCGCTTCGTCACCAATGTGACCGATTTCGGGTTGTCACCCCAAGCCGCCATCGACGCCCCCCGCAGCTTCGCCGAAGGGGACGTGCTGAACGTCGAAACCAGCTACAGCGAAACGGTGCGCGCCGACCTGGCAGAGCGCGGACACACCATCCAAACCCCCGCCACAGCCATCGGCGGCGCGCAAGCCATCATGATACACGAAGACGGCGTGCTGGAAGCGGGTAGCGACCCGCGCAAGGATGGATGTGCGTTGGGGTATTGAGCAAAGCCGAACCCTGCAATTAACAATAAATAGCACTTGCCGGTTCAGCGGCGGCGTAGAGGATAAAGGGGTATGATTTGGAGAGTTGTGTAGGATCGACAGGACAGTGGCCCATGGCTGTGTTCCTCATTGCGTCTGCGGGCTTGTTCTTTTGGGCGTTGATTAGAAATGGTCTTGGGTTCAAGGAAACGGCACGACAACATTTCTGGGCAATGCCTACGAAACTGGACCGGCCGACCCAAATCGCGCGAGCCGCCATTGGACTATCGACGCTTACATGGTGGCTGTATTTGGTGCACGACTGCAGAAGCGCCATCACGGGCTAGCTGACAATGACGTGAATCTGGGCCTTTTATTCCCATATCTTTTCAAATCTGCCGCTTTCAACCGAGGGCAGATGCGCTGCCCGCAATCAGCATTTGTTTTGGCTGCCATACGAACGGGATGTAGGCTAGAGTTTGACAGTTGCCGGGGGCAAATCGTTGCCAGTTTAGTTAACCTTGTGACGAAGCTATATCAGGCATTACACAGCCTTGAGACTGTGAATAGTCCCAAAGACTATCTCTCAGAGTCGTCAGAGCAGTCTCTTCCAGGCTACCGATAACTGTACCTCCCATCAGGATCAAAGTGAGTGTTCCATTGTCGGTGTGACTAACCGTTCTGTTGAACCTTTCCAGTTCCGGAAATCTATTTTGAAGGGCATCTTCAATCTCAGCGGCAAATTCGTCTGCATATTTTGGATGCTGATATGGCCAGTTAGCTTCAGGAAAGTTGCGCCGCACCCAATATCGAAAATGGTCATACTCAGTTCGGCCGAACGTATATGACTCAAGAAACCTGAGATTGAGCAAGAAATATGTTGGGTGATCCCGACTATCTTGCCGCCAAAGCTCCACGTCTGAAAAGTCTTTTAGGCTGTCAAGATGAAGCTCGGTTACAAAGAAGTGAAAACCGTTGTTTTCATCAGTTGGTGTCACAGTGTTGCCGTAACTCAATTTGCAATGCTCTAATGAGACCTCTGAGTAGCCGATGTCAATAAATGCGCGTTCAACTGTCGCTGCGTCGGAGGGTGAAGATTGGGCAATCGCAGCATGAGTTCCGAAAATGGACGACAGAAACCCGACGAGCAATGCAAAGGCTTGGGTCTTCAAACCATCACCCCGCCCTCAAACTCCGCAGAAACAACCCGATCCCCCCGACCAGCAGCACCAGAATGACAATCAGATCAAACGCGCTCATTCGTGCCAGTTGCAACTCCATGTTGGCGATCACGCCAAACACAAGGGCGACCATTGACCCGCCCGCCAGCAGCCAGCCGATCCAGTTCTTCGAATTGTAGAAAATCATCCCCACCCCGAACATGAACGGGATCAGGATCATGCCGCTGGTGATGGGGATGCCGCCCAGCCTGAATGCCACCGCACCCAGCCCGAAATTCGGGCGGACCACGATACTGTTCAGCAACAGATATCCGCCGCCGATCATCATGATGATGCCGATCAGGAAACTGCCTGTTCCGCCCTCGGTCCCGCCTGCGCCTCTGGCCATTCTTTGCTCCGTCTTTTTGCTCGCAAGGTGGGTGCAACCCACGCGCCTCAAACCTTAATATCACGGTAACAAACGCACCGCACGCATCATTCATCACGGGATTTTGCGGGCAGGGGTCCGACGCTTTGCCGACGCTTGTCCGACGCAAATCCGACCGGCCATTTTGATCGAAACCCCAGCGTTAACACATGATTCGCGGATTTCGCCTGCGCAACGTTCGGTGCCCCTGTTGCATCGGCCACCGAACGTTGCGTGGGCTATAGCGGCATATGCCGGTTCACATCCTTGTAAAGCAGGTATCTGAACGGCCCCGGCCCGCCCGCATAACAGGCCTGTGGGCAGAACGCGCGCAGCCACATAAAATCGCCCGCCTCGACCTCCACCCAATCCTGATTGAGCCGATAAACCGCTTTCCCTTCAAGCACATAAAGCCCGTGTTCCATCACATGCGTCTCGGCAAATGGGATCACCGCGCCGGGTTCAAACGTGACGATATTCACATGCATATCGTGGCGCATATCGGCAGGGTCCACAAACCGGGTCGTGGCCCATTTGCCATCCGTTCCCGGCATCGCCACGGTGGTCGCACTGTCGGCATCGGTGACAAATGCCACGGGCATCTCGATCCCACTAACCTCCTGATATCGCTTCCTAATCCAGTGAAACCGGGCAGGCGCATCGCCATCATTCCGCAACTGCCAATCGCAGGCTGGCGGCAAAAAGGCATAGCCGCCGACCGCCAACTGATGCACCACACCGTCAACGGTCAGCGCCACCTCGCCCTCCACCACGAACAACACCGCCTCGGCGGTCGGGTCCGTTTCAGGCCGCGCGCTGCCGCCACCGGGCGAAACCTCCACAACGTATTGGCTGAATGTCTCGGCAAAGCCCGACAGCGGTCGGGCCAAAACCCAGGCACGGGTCGCATCCCAGAACGGCAGGTTGCTGGTCACGATATCAGTCATCGTGCCTTTGGGGATAACCGCGTAAGCCGTTGTGAACATGGCGCGATCTGTCAACAGCTGCGTCTGCGGCGGCAGCCCGCCCTTGGGCGCGTAGTAGGTCGGCTTGGTCATGAAAACTCCTCTGGGACTTGGTGCATTAGACCGCAGCGGGCCTCCCCTGCAAAGATGCAGCGCGCTGATAGGACCCTCCGGCTTTCTTTGACAATTCAGACCCTTGGTGCTGTGGCAAAGGGCAGATGACCGGTCTTGATCCAGAACGTCGCGCCGTCATCGCCCGCCGCCAGGCGGAGCGGTGCAGCCTCGGGCAGGCGCAACCATGAACCGGCGCGCAGCTTGTCGCCATCTTCCAGCATCTCGCCGCGCAGCATCAGGATTTCGGCACCGCCCTGCGGGGGTTCGGCCAGCGTGCTGCCAGCTGCCATCCTGACGAACCGCACAACCTCGCGCGCATCTTTATGCAGTGTTTTCAGCATGATACCGTCTGGCCCCGGCTCAAGCTCACTCTCCATGTCGATGCGGAATTGTGTCCGGTCGTCGGGGTCAAACTGCCAGAGCTTCACGAAAATCGTGCAGCCATTTGTCGCGCCGGGCGTGTGCGATGTGGTCGGCGGATTGCGCACATAAGTCCCCGCGGGATGGTCGCCGTGCTCGTCCTGAAAAACGCCGTCGAGCACGATGAATTCTTCTCCACCGTCATGGGTATGTGCCGAGAATTTACTGCCGGGCGCATAGCGCACGATAGATGTGGCGCGCGCGACCTCCTCCCCGATCCGGTCCAGCATCCGCCGGTCGACACCGGGCATGGGCGAGGGTTTCCAAGGGATATCGTTGGAATGGATCAGTATGCGCTTGGTGAAATCTGCGTTCAATTCCAGAGGCTTATCCTATAGCGGGGCGAGCGTGACGCCCGCCTGTTCCAAATGCTGCCGGATGCCACGCGCCATCGCCACAGCATCCGGCGTGTCGCCATGCAGGCAAAT
Organism: Yoonia sp. R2-816; assembly: GCF_046762905.1. Lineage (NCBI taxonomy): Bacteria > Pseudomonadati > Pseudomonadota > Alphaproteobacteria > Rhodobacterales > Paracoccaceae > Yoonia > Yoonia sp. R2-816. Next base: position 72,032 of record NZ_JBKQXN010000182.1, read on the forward strand.
GGTGTCAATGCGGCAGGGAATATGCTTGCCGCTTTCGGCAATAATCGCGCCTGCCTCGAGCATCTTCAGGATACGCGGAGCGGCGGTGGCAGCATCATGCAGCACCGCCCCCGGCTTGCTGCGATCCACCAGCGTGGCGTCATCCTCATAGGCGCGGTCGGCGAAAATCTCGCCGGCCCAGTTACAGCCCAGATCGCGCGCAGCCTTTTCCTGCGCCGTGGCCGCCAGAACCATGATCACGATGTCAGGATCAACGGCCAATGCGGCCTCGTAGCAGACCCGCGCCAACCCGGCATCCTCGGACGCCATATTCGCCAGCGCCCCGTGCAGTTTCAGGTGGCGCACCTGCCCACCGGCCCGCCGGGCCATCGCCTGGGCGGCCCCCAGTTGATAGGCAACCGCATTGGCCAACTCATCCTGCCCCAGCGGCAACCGGCGGCGGCCAAACCCCTTCAGATCGGCAAAACCCGGATGCGCCCCGATCCCGACACCCTTGCCCACGGCCAGCGCCATGGTCTGCGCCATTACATCCGGGTCACCCGCGTGAAAGCCACAGGCGATATTGGCCGAGGTCACGATATCCAGCAGGGCCGCATCATCGCCCATTTTCCACGGGCCGAACCCTTCGCCCATGTCGGAATTCAGATCGACTTTGCGTGTCATCTCAGGGCCTTTCCAGATCGTCACCACGGGTCGCCCCGCTAATCAACTGATAGCCAAGCAGGTCGGCAATGTCATGCGGATCACGGACCAACGGCTGACGGTTCTGCTTCAGATCGCGCAGCAGGGTGGCATCGGTTTGTGCTGTCGCGTCAGCCTCATCCACCGTAAGCCATTGAAATTGCAAACTCACACCCGGCATCGCCTGCGCCACCTTGGGTAGGTCGGCAGGGATCACCGTACCAATCCGGGGATAGCCCCCGATCGTCTGGCATTCCGCCAGCAGCACGTAAGGCACCCCATCACCGGCCATTTGCACATCGCCTGGCAGCACCAGATCGGACACGATATTCGGCTGGCCGTCCATCATGAAACCTGCCCCGTCATGGTCCAGCCTGACACCCTGCCGGTTGCCGCGCGTGCTGCGTTGAAAGGCGGTGCTGGCAAAGCGGTCGAGGGTTTCGGACGCAAAGAAACCCGTCTGCGGGCCAGGCATCAACCGGATGTTGCCACCGGCCAGACGGTCCAGCGGTGCAATCCGGCATGGCCCCGCCAAAGGATCAGTGTCACGGCCCAAGGGCAGGCTATCACCCTCCTGCAGCCGCCCGCCAATACCAGCCGTCAGATGTGCGGCACGGCTGTCCATGACAGGCGCGGTTTGAATGCCACCGGCAAAGGCCAGATAACCGAACACGCCCCGCCGGGCACCACCGATGGTCAGCCGCTGACCGGTCCGCAGCAAATGGGTCGTATTGGGCGCAACGGGCGCGCCGTCCATACTGGCCTGCATGTCCGCCCCGGTCAGCGCAAACCGCGTGTCGTGGTCTGCACTAAAAACGCCACCAAACCCCATCATCTCCAGCAGCGCATTTGTGGGATCGCTGACCAGCAGAGCCGCTGCTTCGAACAACGCCAGCCGGTCTGCTGCACCGCCGCGTGGTAATCCTTGCGCCGTCCAGCCGGGGCGCCCAAGGTCCTGAACCGTCACACCGGGACCGGCGCTGTGTACCTGCAGCGCGGGCATCAGCGCAGCACCTCGCATCTGGCACCGCCATTCCCATCACCTTGGCGCAAGGCACTGAATTCATGGTCAGAAACCCGGGCGAACCGCACCACATCACCAGGGGCAAAGGCGAACGGTTCGGCAGCATCAGGGCGATAAACCTCGAACGCGGTCTGCCCGATATGCCGCCAGCCGGTGGGGGCATCCGCGGCCCATATGATCAACTGGCGCACCGCCGCGATCAGCGCGCCGCGCGGCAGGCTTTCGGTCAGGCTGCCTTGTCGGGGGATGTCCCAATGAGGCGGTAGCATACCCAGATAAGGCTGGCCCGGCGCGAACCCGATCGCAATGACCCGCAGGTCCTGCCCGGTGATCTCGGCAACGGCCTGATCCTCGGTAACACCGGCCAGTGCGGCGGCTTCGGCCAGTTGCGGGGCGTGGTCTGGGCCAAAGGCAACCGGGATATGCCACAGGCGTTTGGGGCTCAACGCCTGTGCGGAAAGGGTTTGTGCAATCTCTCGCAGCTGCTCCATCAAGCTCATGCGGCTGGTCACGGTCGGGTCGAACGACACCCGAACCGAGGTCAGGGAAGAGGCGATTTCGCCCACGCCCGGCAACGCCGCCACAGCGACGGCGTCTCGAAAGGCAAGCGCCTGCGCATTCGCCTCTTCTGTCAGAACCCGGGCAAAGCGGACCAGTATCCCGTCAATCCCCAATGGGCAAAATTCTGGCGTATCACCGGTCATTGCGATGACTTGATCACCGTTTCATCCACTGGCCCGCCTGATTTGACCCAATCAGTAAAACCGTCCCGCAGATGGGCCGCGTCAAAGCCCATATCATTCAGCGTCGCCACCGTCAGGGCAGAACGCCAGCCGGACGCACAGTGAAAGACGAACCGTTTATCTTGCCCGAAAATCTCTTTGAAATAAGGGCTGTCCGGGTCCACCCAAAACTCTGCCATCCCACGCGGACAGTGAAAACTGCCCGGTATGGCCCCGCTGCGCTGCCGTTCCCGCACATCGCGCAGATCGACGAAAACTACGTCAGGATCATCCAACATCGCAATCGCGTCCGGCGTTGTGACCTCATCAATCCGGGCACGGGCAGCGGCGACCATATCGGCGGCAGAATGTTTCAGCGGTGGCATCGGCATGTTTCCTGATCGGGGTGCGCCTGATTTTGAACACGGGCGTCACCCGATTGTCCAGATCAGCCGTGTGCGCTGGGCCTAATACCCGTTACGCTGGTTCAGCCGTTCAAGGTTCACAATTGTCGACAGCATCAGCCGGTCCTGTGACCAGTCGCCGGACCGTTGGATCGCAATAGCGGACAGCGCCACAGACAGCGCCAGAGGCACCAGCAGTGCAGGCACAACCCAACGTCGGGTAGGCCCGGCGCCGCCTTCGATCATTTGCAGGACCCGGTGGCGCAGAAACTGCGCATTGCGTCTACCTCTGGCCTGGACAAGGGCGACCGCAGGGATCGTCGCGTGGCTTTGACGGTAAACGGCATTGGTGCAAACCCGCAGCAGGCAGTTGGCGTAGTCCTGTGCGCTCAAACTCTTGCGTTGCATCACCTGTTGATCACAGGCCAATTCGCGCTGCCGTTCCACCTGCAGCTTCCAGTAACGCATCGCGGGATTGAAGACGAAAAGCGGGCGTAGCAGTTCCAACATGGTTTCCCAACTCAGATCGCCCTGACGCAAATGCTGGAACTCATGGGACAGCGCGATGCGCAGATCGGTGGGCGCGGCCAGCATCTCCGAAGGGATCACGACGTAGTGCTGACGCATCCCACGGGTTGAGAACGGGATGGAAGAGACGTCAGTCAGCCGGATTTGCACCCGCCCGGATTGACGCCACAGGTAGCTTTGGGCGATGACACGCCGTACGCGGGTCAGGTTCACCAAAGTGCGCAAAGCAGCAAACGTGATGCCGGTCGTCAGAATTGCGGCAATCATCGTGCCGGTTGTCGTGCCGAGCGTCGTGACCTCAAGGATCAGCGTGTCGCGGCTGGCCAGCAGCGCCTCAAACGTCGTGGGGGCCATGGCAAAGCGCCCGTCAAGATATTCGGCCACGATCATATCGGACAGGTTCAGGTTCAGCGCATGCGCCTGCGGCCACAATGCCAATGCTGCAAATGGGGCGACCCCAACAATGATCAATACGCCATATAACAGGTTCAACTGAGCCCCGTGCGCGCGTTTCAGCGATGTGCGTCTGATGATCAGCTGTGCCGCGGCCCATATCACGGCCCCGAGTGCCAGAATGATATTGGCGTCGATATAGGCGTTCAGAAGGGCTTCAAGTGAAATCATCGTCTAACCTCCGCTGGAGTAGCGCCTGTATTTCCTTGAGGGCCTCCTCGGAGATGCCATCGTCATCGACCAGACGGGCGACCATGGACGCAGGTGTGCCATCAAACAGCTTGTTCGACAGATCACGCAGCGTCTTGGCCTGATAGGCATCTTTTTCCAACACGGGTGAATAGATGAAGGTCTTGCCCTGCTTTTCGCTGGTCACGAAACCTTTTTGTTCCATGATCCGCAGGATCGTCGCGGCAGATGTATAGGCAAGGTTGCGGTCGGGGTTCAGCCGGGCAAGCATATCGCGTACGCTGCCCTGTCCCATCGCCCACAGCTCTGTCATGAACTCCAGTTCGACTTCCGTCAAAAACTCGTTACGCTTTCTCTGCCGCATCTATTGTCCCGTCACGTGTTGGTCTGCTCGTCCCCCCACGGGGGCATTAAATACGAAAGATGTCGCATCTCCAAGCATTTCACACTTTCCAAAAGCAGAAGATCAGCCAAGCCATGGCGAGGCCGAGTGGCACCCAAAGCGGTGTGCCGAAGATCCCAAGCCACGCGAGAGAGATGTAAGCCGACCCAAGCAACCCAAGAAACAGCCGGTCACCGCGCGTCGTGGTCAGCCGCAGCACGCCCTTGCGTTCGCTTGTACCCGGCCAACGGATTTCGATGAAGGTGATCACCCCTATTGCCGCGAACAACGCGATGAAAAAGGCGGCGGTTTGCCACGTCCAGGCCATCCATGACAGCATCTCAGACCCTCCCCAGGGCAAAGCCCTTGGCAATGTAGTTGCGCACGAAATAGATCACGATGGCGCCGGGAATGATGGTCAGTGTACCGGCGGCGGCCAGCAGGCCCAACTCATAGCCCGCACTTGATGCGGTCTTGGTCATCTCAGCCGCAATCGGTTTCGCATACACCGCCGTCAGGTTCTTGGCCAACAGCAACTCGACCCACGAAAACATGAAGCAGAAGAAGGCCGCGACCCCGACGCCGGCCTTGATCGCGGGAAGAAAGATCGTGATGAAAAAGCGCGGAAAGGAATAGCCGTCGACGTAAGCAGTTTCGTCCAGTTCCTTGGGCACCCCGCTCATGAACCCTTCCAAAATCCAGACCGCCAGCGGGATGTTGAACAGGCAATGCGCCAGCGCCACCGCGATATGGGTGTCGAACAGGCCGACGGCAGAATAGAGCTGGAAGAACGGCAAGACAAAGACCGCGGCAGGGGCCATCCGGTTGGTCAGCAGCCAGAAAAACAGGGTCTTGTCGCCCAGGAACCGATAACGCGAAAACGCGTAGGCAGCGGGCAGGGCAACACAGATCGAAATTACGGTGTTCAGTGACACGTAGATGATCGAATTGACATAGGCCCAATACCAGGACGGATCAGTAAAGATGGTGATGTAATTGTCCCAGGTGAATGTCTGCGGAAACAGCGAAAAGCCCGACAGAATCTCGTTCGTGGTTTTGAAGCTCATCGCGATCAGCCAATAGATCGGCAGCATCAGGAACAGGATATAGAGAATGGGGATCAGACTGCGTTTTCTCATTTCCCGTCATCCTTCGTCATCAATGTGTAGAACAGCCACGATACCAACAGCGTGATCGCGAAATAGATCAGCGACATTGCCGCTGCAGGCCCAAGGTCGAACTGCCCCAGCGCGATCTTGACCAGATCAATCGACAGGAAGGTCGTGGAATTGCCGGGGCCACCGCCGGTCATCACGAACACTTCGGTGTAGATGTTGAAGCTGTCCATGAACCGCAAAAGTATCGCGATGGTCAGCACCTGCTTCATCTTGGGCAACTGGATATAGCGGAACACCGACCAGCTGGATGCCCCGTCGATCTTCGCCGCCTGATAGTAAGCATCAGGGATCGAGACGAGCCCGGCATAACACAGCAGCACCACAAGTGAGGTCCAGTGCCAGACATCCATCGTGACGATGGTGACCCATGCCGCGAACGGGTCCTGGGTCATGTCGTAATCGATGCCCAACGTGGTGTTCATCAGATAGCCCAGCAGGCCGATATCGGGCAGGGTAAAGATGTTCCACATCGCCCCCACCACGTTCCACGGGATCAGCATGGGCAGGGCCATCAGCACCAGACAGACCGGCACCCAGATGCCCTTGCGCGGCATGGCGAGCGCGATGACGATGCCCAGCGGAATTTCGATCAGCAGGATGATGGTGGTAAACAGGATCTGGCGGCCGAGCGCGGCATGGAACCGTTCGGAGTTCAAAAGATCCTCGAACCAACCAACGCCGTGCCAGAAGAATACGTTATTGCCAAAGGTTTCCTGCACCGAATAATTGACCACCGTCATCATCGGGATCAGCGCATTGAAGGCGACCAGCAAGAGGACCGGCAGGACGAAAAACCACGCCTTTTGATTTTGTGTTTTCATGATGTCGTCTCCCGTAGGATGGGTGCTTGCACCCATGTGCCCTGCGCCGTGCCGGTCATTCCGCTGCCCTCGTCGCGATCCAGCCATCGCGATAAAGCCGCGTCTTGCTGGGATCGAATGACAGATGTGTGGCGGCTCCCTGTAGCGGTGCTTCGCCCTCTATAATCGCTTTCACAGTTTCATGGCCAACCTTGGCCTCGACCACCGCGTGCCGGCCGACATCGGACACCTTGTGCACAACTGCCGGCAAACTATGATCGCCCAGTGTGACGAACTCCGGCCGCACGCCAATTTGCGCCGTGCCCGTTCCCTGCTCGATCTCACCTTCCAGCGTGATCAGCGTATTTTCGAAAAACGCCCCACCCTCGCGAACCTCGCAAGGCAGAACATTCATGCCCGGTGAGCCGATGAAATGGCCCACAAACGTATGCGCCGGACGTTCAAAGAGCTCCACCGGCGTGCCAATCTGCACGATCTCACCGTCCTGCATGACGACGACCTGATCGGCGAATGTCAGAGCCTCGGTCTGGTCATGCGTGACGTAGATCATCGTCGCGCGCACCTTCTGGTGGAGCTCTTTCAGCTTGGACCGCAGCTTCCACTTCAGATGCGGGTCAATGACGGTGAGCGGTTCGTCGAACATGACGACGTTCACATCGTCACGGACCAGACCACGGCCCATGCTGATCTTTTGCTTGTTGTCGGGGGACAGGCCAGCGGCCTTTTTGCCCATCATGTCGGTGACTTCCAGCATCTCGGCAATCGCCATGACGCGGGTGTTCACTGTCGTCTCGTCCACCCCGCGATTGCGCAAGGGAAAGGCGAGGTTATCGAACACGGTCATCGTGTCGTAGATCACCGGAAACTGGAACACCTGCGCGATGTTGCGCTGGTTGGGGGGCAGGTGGGTAACATCCTTGTCATCAAACAGGATCTTGCCGTTCGACGGCGTCAGCAGCCCCGAAATTATGTTCAACAGTGTGGATTTGCCGCAGCCGGACGGGCCTAGCAGGGCGTAGGCGCCGCCATCAGACCATTCCAGATCAATTTCCTTGAGCGCGTAATCATCCGGCCCTTTGGGGTTGTCGTAATAGCTATGCTTGAGGTCAGAGAGCGTGATCTTGGCCATCAGATGGCACCTCCGGCGACGACCTGTCCGTCTTCGGCGAACAGCATGCAGGCCGATGGGTCGAGGTAGAAAGGGTGATCCTCGCCTACCTGATATGGATGCACACCATGAGACAAGGACACCCAATCAGCATCCGGCATGGCGAAATGGGCGCTGCTTTCCGACCCACTAAGCTCTGTGACCAGCACGCGACCGTTCAGTTTGACAGTGTTCGCGGGGCTGGGTTTGGGCGTCACATGATGCGGCCGGACCGCGATTTGATAGTCGCCGTCAGGCGCATCTTTCATCTTGGCGGAATCCCAGCGCGCGCTATCGCCCATGATCAGCGTGCTACCCATTTTGGTGACCTTGGCGACGTTGATCGGCGGATCGGAAAACACCTTGGCCGCTGTCAGCGTCTGCGGCTTGCGATAAATCTCGGCGGTGGGGCCGAATTGTGCGACATTCCCGTCATCCATCAGCGCGGTGGACCCGCCCAGCAGCAACGCCTCTTCCGGTTCCGACGTGGCATAAACCACCACGGCCCCACGCCCCGCGAAAAGTTCCGGCAGCTGTTCGCGCAATTCCTCGCGCAATTTATAATCAAGATTTGCCAGCGGCTCATCCAGAAACACCGCCCGGCTTTCCTTGGCAATCGCGCGGGCTAATGCAGTGCGCTGCTGCTGTCCGCCAGACAATTCATGCGGGCGACGGTGCAGCATGGGGCGCAGTTGCAGGATATCCGCGGCCTCTTCCACGCGGCCCTGAATTTCGGATTTCGCCATGCCTGCAACCCTCAGGGGGGAGGCAATGTTGTCGAAAACCGTCATATGGGGGTAGTTGACAAAAAACTGGTGGACCAGGCTGATATTCCGCTTCTGCGTGCTCAGCTTGGTGACGTCCTGACCATCCATCTCAATTGTGCCAGCGGCGATGGGGTCCAAGCCTGCCATCAGCTTGATCAGGGAAGTCTTGCCCGCGCCGGTTTCGCCCAGAAGCACGTTGAAATGCCCGGTCTGAAACGTCAGCGATGTGGGTTTGATATGGGTCTGCCCGGCGACCACTTTGGTGATTTTATTGAGTGTGATGGTCATGACATGCCCTTTGGTAATGGCCGGGGCGCGGACGCCCCGACCGGTGTCGGCGCCACCCGAAGGCGGCACTCGACAGGGAGCTTATTCAGAAGCCCAGCGGGCGACGAGTTCGTCATAGTTGACGGTCTCGCCCTGCGGCTTCTCGTTCTCCAGCGGTGGCTTGGCGCCGCCATTGGCGAACCAGTATTCCGCGTCACGCTCTTCATTCAGGCGCGGGCCACAGCCGCCATAGACATTCGCTGCCTCATCGGCCTGCTGCATCCGGGCCATGGTGATGTCCATCTCCTCGGCCAGACGATCCATGGCTTCCTGCGGTGTGAACGCACCAGAGTTCACGTCACCGATCTGCTGCCACCAGATTTGGGCCAGCTTCGGATAATCAGGCACGTTGATGCCCGTCGGCGACCAAGCAACCCGATCAGGTGAACGGTAGAATTCTACCAGACCACCCAGTTGCGGTGCGCGTTCGGTGAAGGATTCATGATTGACCGAACTGTCGCGGATAAAGGTCAGACCCACATGGGACTTCTTCACATCAACAGTTTTGGACGTCACGAACTGGGCATAAAGCCAGGCGGCCTGCGCCCGGTCAGCCGGTGTGGATGTCAGGAAGGTCCAGGACCCCACATCCTGATACCCGACCTTCTGACCTTCTTCCCAGTACGGACCGTGCGGGGAGGGGGCCATGCGCCACAGCGGATTGCCATCCGCGTCCACCGTGTTGTTGCCCGCGGACTGCGGGGCGACCATGTCGGCGGTAAAGGCGGTGTACCAGAAAATCTGCTGGGCCACGTTGCCTTGCGCCAGCGCAGGCAGTGACTGGTAGAAGTCATAGCTTGCCGCGGCGGGTGGTGCGTAGTTGCGCAACCATTCGTCCCATTTGCGGATTGCATAAACCGCTGCCGGCCCATTGGCCGCACCACCACGCGATACGGATGCGCCGACCGGGTTGCAGGTCCCGGCTTCCATCCGGATGCCCCATTCGTCGATCGGGATACCGTTGGGTTCGCCCACGGACCCAGCACCAGCCATGGACAGCCACGCATCGGTCATCCGCCAACCAAGGTCGGGCGCGCGCTTACCGTAATCCATGTGGCCATAGATGCGCACACCGTCGATTTCTTGCACGTCGTTGCTGAAGAACTCGGCGATGTCCTCGTAAGCGGACCAGTTGACCGGCACGCCCAGCTCATAGCCGTACTTTGCCTGGAACTGTTCCTTGAGGTCTTCGCGATCGAACCAGTCCTTGCGGAACCAGTAAAGGTTCGCGAATTGCTGATCCGGCAACTGATAGAGGTTGCCATCCGGACCGGTGGTGAACTGGATGCCCATGAAATCGTCAAGGTCCAGTGTTGGTGATGTGGTGTCGGCCCAGTCGCCGCCCATCATCTCGGTCAGGTTATAGGCCTGCTGCAGCCGCGAATGCGTGCCGATCAGATCACTGTCATTGACGTAACCATCATAAAGGTTCCGGTTGGTTTGCATCTGGGTCTGGACCGCCTGAACGACCTCGCCTTCGCCCAGGATCTGGTGGTTGACCTTGATACCCGTGATTTCCTCGAAGGCGCGCGTCAGCACTTCGCTTTCGTAGGAATGGGTTGGAATGCCTTCCGACAGAACGTTGATTTCTATACCGGCATAGGGCTCGGCGGCCTGAATGAACCACTGCATTTCAGCCAGCTGTTCATCTTTCGATAATGTGGATGGCTGGAATTCCTGATCAATCCAACGCTGTGCTGCGGCTTCGTCGGCCACAGCGAAATTGGACCCCGCAAACACGGCAGAGACCGCGACTGCGGAGAGCAGATACTTACGCATCTTGTCTCCTCCCTTGAGATTATGTGAGCCGGTTTTTGCCGACTGCCTTACCTTGGGTCCGATTGAGCGGGTTTGTCAAACTAAAATCTTAGTATTAATGAAGGTAGAATTAAATCATTGAATATATTATTAAAAATGCGTGACCGAACTTGGCTTTGATGGTCCCGGCGACCCACTGTCAAGGGATCGCCGCCCCTTCAAATCACGGTTTCGTGAGAAGACTCACCCGAAACGGATGGGTTCAGGTCGCCTGTTTCGGCCCATGATCCAACCGGGTGATATGGTCTGCGATGTCTGACGGAAAATACCGCCGCACCAGCGGGTCATGCCCCGGAACAATCAGGGTCGGGGCAGAGGCGAGGCGGTGCAACGTGTCAAACCCGTCCAGCATGTCCTGCAGATCCACGACAATCGGAAACGGTTTTCGCGCGACAAAGTTTTCATAGTAATGCGCGGCGTCAGACGCCAGCACCAGCCAGCCTGCGACTGTCCTGATCCGTACGCATTGCAGGCCGCGTGAATGACCGCCGATGCAGTGCACTGTGACGCCATCAGCCACCTCGGCCTCGCCATCATGAAAAATCAGTTTGCCTGAATAAAGCCGTTTGACGGCCTCGCAGACATGGCCTGCGGTGAACGGCATCCGCAGCGTGTCGTGGCACATGCAGGGGCCGGTGGCATAGGCCATTTCAGCTGCTTGCAGATGCAGGGTTGCATTGGGAAACAGATGCAATCCGCCCGCATGATCATAATGCAGATGGGTCACGATCACGGTTGTGATATCGTCTGGCGTCAGGCCCAGCGGTGCCAGTGCCACGCCCGGGTCCATGCGAATAGGGCGGTCACGATCAGCAGCCTCGGCATGGTCATAGCCGGTATCAACAAGGATCACCTGTTTGTCGCGCCGAAGCACCCACATGAAATAATCCATCGGATGGGGGGCATCGTGATTGTCGTCAAAGATAAAACTGTCGGCCCGGGTTCGCGCATTTCGGTCGGCATATTTGACCGCGTGGACCTCCCAATCGCTCATGACATCACCGTATCAAAAGTCACCACAGCTTTATCTGCAAGCAGCGGCGCGCTGGCGGCGTCGAAAATCAGGAAATGTTCGCTGGCCAGATGGGCGTCAAACCCGGCCCGGTCGGTATAAAGCTCGTAAAGAAAGACAGCATCGGGATCGGCGCTGTCGGTGGCGACATCGAAACGGTGACAATCCGGCTCTGTCCGCAGCGAGGTCTTTGCATTCTTCAGCATCATGGGCATGAACTCCTCTTGCTTGCCGGGTTTCAGCCGCAGCATCACACAGACAGCATACATTACGTCCCCCTTATTTTTGCAAATCCTCTTTTGATAACGGGTACTTGGCTCAAAATCAAAGCTATATTCAACGTCAGCAGGATCGCAGCACCTGGTCTGCTGACAAAAACCGAAAGATCGCCATCTGACAAGAGCAACGACCGGCGGAGGGTTTCATCAAACAAACCGCCAAGAATGACGCCGATGACCAGCGGCGCAATCGGATATTTCATCAGGTTCATGAAATAGGCGACGGCCCCAACACCCAGCATCAGATAAAGATCATTGATCCCGCCGCCCACGCTGAACGATCCGATTGTTGTCAGCACCATGACGACAGGCAAGAACACGGTTCGCGGGATGCGCAGGATCTGGATGAATATCTTGGCCGTGAACAACCCCATCAGGAACATCGTGAAAGAAGCCAGAACCATGATTGCCACCACCCGCAGAATGATGGCCGGGTCAATCGTCGGCCCCGGGATGATGTTGTTAAGTTTAAACGCCCCCATCAGCGCCGCTGCCGGGGGTGAGCCGGGGATGCCAAGAACCAAAAGCGGGATCAGCGCACCGCCGATGCAGGCGTTGTTGGCAGTTTCCGAACTCAGCAATCCTTCCATCGACCCCTTGCCAAAATTCTTGCCATCTGGACTGACCGATTTACCGACCCCGTAACTGACCCAGCCTGCCACATCCTCGCCAACACCGGGCAAGGCGCCGACACCAGTGCCGATGACGCCCGAACGTGCGATCGTCGGCATATGTCGGCGTATCACCGGCAGGTTCGGCAGAATGCGGCCCTTCAGGCTGATGATCTGGCCCATATCCATATGTCGCAGACCTTCGATGATCTGGGGCACAGCAAAGGCACCCATCAGCACGGGCACCACCTGAAACCCCGAAAAAAGGTAAGACCAGCCAAAGGTATAACGCGGCTCTGACAATAGCGGATCAAGACCGACCATCGCCATGGCCAAACCCGCTAGCCCCGCGATCCAGCCTTTGACGACGATATCTTCGCTCATCAACGTACCCGACAGCAGAATACCAAACAGCGCCAGCAACGCCTTTTCCGGGCTGGCGATGGACTGGCTGATCAGCAGCAAAAGCCAGACAAAGATCAGCAAGGCGAACGTCCCGATCAGCGTCCCGATAAAGCTGGCGGTGGTGGTCAGACCCAACGCTTCGGCGCCGCGTCCAGCCTTGGCCAGTGGATGCCCGTCCATTGCGGTTGCAGCGCTGGCTGCCGTGCCCGGGATATTCAGCAGGATAGACGGATAAGACCCGCCATAAATCGCCCCGACATACGCCCCCAAAAGCGCGATCAGCGAATAATCCAGCGGGATCTTGTTGCCGAAAAAGCCGGTCAGGATGGTAACAGCGAGCGTCGCCGTCAGACCAGGCAAGGCACCAAAGACGATGCCCAGAAACACGGACACCACAATGTAGACATAGGCGACCGGGTCCGTGATCAGGCCCCAAAATGCCCCGCCGAAACCGGCCAGTTGCGTCAGCGCGAACTCCATCAATTGCGCCACAGTGGTCTGATATTGACGTAGTAGTGATATTCGATCTGGGAAAAGATCAGGCCGCCGCGATTGGGTACGTTCTGACGAAACCCAAAGGCCATCGCGCAAACCAGCACAAGCGGCACAATCACGGCGATCCAGGGGATGGCGCTGGCAACGCGGCCCCGGCCCTTGATCAACGCCCAAAGCGTCAAAGCGACCCATATGCCCAGCACGACCCAATCATCATCATGCGGGCTGTTCCATTGGGATTGGGGGAAATGCATGATCAGCGGATAAAGCCCGCCAATCACAAATGCTCCGGCCGCCGTCAGCATACGGTCAACATGGCCACCATGATAGCCAAAGATCAACGCAGTGATCAGGCAGCCGCTACAGATGATGAAATCGACACGCGGGACCATGGCAAAGATGTAAAACACCAGAATGACAGCGATGGTCGTGATGCGGATCGCCTCAGCCCGGTCCCATCCGATGCCTGCAGCGGTCATCGCCCGCCTCGCCCCGCCATCGCGGACTGCAACCCCCAGCAGAACCAGCGACAGCACCAGCATGGCGGCCCAGATACCCAAAGGCACAATGGCGGCAGAGTTATACCAATCCGCCCCGCTGACCCCGGCGCGGTTTTCGCCAAACAGTGGGATCGCACTGGTTTTCCACAAAAAGAAAAGGGAGGTCACCAGCAGGCAAAGCCCGCCCCAGAAGTCGCGTGCGCGCAGAATTGCTTTTTCGTCGTCGGTCATCTGCCTCTCCCCCAGACAGGTGAAGGGGCGCCTGCCTGACACCCCTTTGGTCTTGCTGAGTGGCCTCAGGGTTTTTCAATGCCAAGCGACATCGGATCGACCGAGGTCGCGCCAAGTTCCTGCAAGGTATAGGCGAATGTCGATTCCAGTTTGCTGAACAGGGCCTGCGCTTCTTCACCGGATTGGCCGCCCACATCGTAATTGTTGGCAGCGGCCCATGCGGCAACGGTGTCAGATGAGATGGCCTTGTCAAAGGCGTCGGTCAGCACTGCCTTCACCTCGTCACTGGCGGAATCATGCACAGCAAAGCCAATCGCCTGTTTCAGCGGCAGGTATTGGTCCAGGCCGCCATAGATGTCGAAGGCTGACGGAATGGCGCTGCCGTTGAATTCAGCCGCATCGGGGGTCAGCATCGCCAATGGCTTCAACTTGCCACCTTCGATCAGCGGGGCCTGTTCGGCAAGGGAGGTCACCACCAATGCAACCTCGCCCGCCATCGCGGCCTCTTGGCCCGCAGCAGAGCCTTCGTAGGGGATAAACTTGAACGCGGCACCGGCCCCGTTTTCGATCGCCAGCAGGTTCAAATGGTGGATTGAGCCTGCCCCGGACGCCGCAGCCGGGATCGTCCCCGGCGCGGCCTTGGCGGCATCAACCAGTTCTTCCAATGTGTTGTAAGGGCTGTCAGCTGGGACCGAGATGAGGTCGGGCGAACCACCGACAATAAACGGATACCAGAAATCAAATTTCTGATCCCAGCCGCCCTGAATCGCGGCGGTCACATTGGATTCCGACAATCCCACAAGCGTATAGCCGTCATCGCGCTGATTTTGCACGTAAACCATGCCATTGGACCCGGCTACGCCGCCGGTTTGGTTGATCACATTGATGCTGACAGGTAGATGCTTTTCCATCTCGGCCATGATCATCCGGTTGATGCTGTCAGTCCCCCCGCCAGCGCCCCAAACCACGGCGGTCGTGATGTCCCGAAAAGGGTATTCCTGTGCTTGCGCTGTCGCTGACAGAAACGTCAACGCCGCAGCGGCGCTTGCAATAATCGCTTTCATTTTTATCCTCCCAATGGATAGGCTTTACTCGTTGCATATCTCTGCGTATTCACTAATGTATGCATTGTCAATATTTGAGTAACCAGCAGGGTGGATCATGACGCAGACATTTCGCATCGCAGTATTTGATGGCGACGGGATCGGGCCCGAGATCACGAAGCCGACAGTTGGGATATTGCAGCATTTATCTGCCGCATCGCCTGACTATGATCTCCTGTTTGAAACGCTACCTGCCGGGGCCGCCCATTATGCGCAAACCGGTGAAAGCCTGCCTGTCAAATCGCTTGAGGCTGCCCGCGCGGCTGATGCAATCCTGCTGTCGGCCATGGGATTGCCGGATGTGCGATACGAAGACGGCACCGAGATTTCGCCGCAGATTGATCTGCGCAAGGCCTTTGATCTTTTTGCCGGGGTCCGCCCGGTTCGGGTCATGCCTGGTCAGCATACGCCGTTGAAATTGCCGGAAGGGCGCGAGATTGATTTTGTTCTGATCCGCGAAAGCACCGAAGGATTGTTCTATTCACAGGGTACCGGCGAGGTGACAGAGGACGATGCGCGCGAGACATTGCGGATTACGCGCGCGACCTCGGAAAAGTTGTTCCGATTTGCATTCGAACTGGCCCACGGTCGCAAGACACAAGGTCGCGGGCGGGGCCGAGTCACTTGTGTGGACAAGGCCAATGTGTTCCGTGCCTTTGCCTTTTTTCGCGGTATCTTCGATGAACAGGCAAAGGACTTTCCGGAACTCATTGCCGATCACGCCTATGTGGATGCGACCGCCCTCTGGATGGTGCAGAAACCCTGGGATTTCGATGTGCTCGTCACCGAAAACATGTTTGGGGATATCTTGTCCGATCTCGGGGCAGGCCTGATGGGTGGGCTGGGCATGGCACCCTCTGCCGATATCGGGTTGGACCACGCGGTGTTCCAGCCGTGCCACGGCTCTGCCCCGGATATCGCGGGTCAGGGCATGGCCAACCCGATGGCCATGATTCTGTCTGCCGGGATGATGCTGGAATGGCTGGGCGAGCGGCATGACGTGGCCGCGCTCACCCATGATGGTGTCAGGCTGCGCGACGCGGTTGAGTCTGTGATGCGAAAGGGCGAAAGCCTGACACCGGACTTTGGCGGGGCCGCCAGCACGGCCGATGCAGCAGATGCCGTGTGCGCGATGCTGGATACATGACCTTGCGGGTTGCCTGTGTCGGGGCGGGCTATTTCAGCCGGTTCCATATTGGCAGTTGGAAACGGATGCCGCGCGCGACCTTGGTCGGCGTCTGCGATCATGATCTGGCCAAGGCCGCGGCGACGGGCGCCCCGGCCTTTGATGATCTGCAAACCATGCTGGCAAAGGTTAGACCGGACATTTTGGACATCATCCTGCCGCCAAAGGGCCATGCGGATACGATCCGCGCGGGACTTGCGGCCGGGGTCCGGGCGATTATCTGCCAGAAACCTTTTTGCCGCGATTTGGACGAGGCGCGGACAATGGCAGGTCTTGCGCAAAAGGCTGGTATTCCGTTGATTGTCCATGAAAATTTCCGGTTTCAACCATGGTTTCGTTGTATCCGACAGGCTTTGGAGGTCGGGACAATCGGCGATGTGTTGCAAGTGACCTTCCGCCTGCGCTCCGGCGATGGGCAGGGGGCTGACGCCTATCTGGATCGTCAGCCGTCCTTTCGTGAGATGCAGCGATTCCTGATCCACGAAACCGGCGTCCACTACATTGACACGTTCAGCTATCTGTTGGGCGAACCCAGCCACGTCTATGCCGACCTGCGCCAGATCAATCCGTCCATCGCCGGAGAGGACGCAGGCTATGTCATCTTCGATTTCTCCACGGGCGCAAGGGCCCTCTTGGATGGTAACCGCTGTCTGGATCACAGGGCCGACAACACACGGCGCACAATGGGTGAAGGCTTGTTTGAGGGGACAAAGGGCACATTGACCCTTGGGGGTGACGGCGCGGTCAGCTTGCGCCGGTTTGGGACGCAGGAGGAACAGATACTTCTGGCGCCCGACACACATGACGGATTTGGCGGAGATTGTACGCATGCCTTGCAATTACACGTGATTTCAGGCCTTCTGGACAGGCAAGAGTTTGAGAATACCGCGTCCGAGTATCTGAGTGTCATCAAGATCGAGGAGGCAATTTATCGGTCAGACATGACACACAGGAAAGTGGAGCTCGACGATCATGGCCCCGAACCCGACTAAATCCAAAAGCAATTCTGCCATCGCCGTCGAAGAACTGCGAAAACTGATCTTTTCGGGAGAGTTGCCCGCCGGGTCCGACCATCTGGAAAGCGAACTGGCCACGCGACTGGGGATGTCGCGCACACCGGTACGGGAGGCAGCGCTGACGCTGGAAGGGCAGGGACTGTTAGAGGTGCGGGCGCGCAAGGGGGTGCGCATCCTGCCGATTTCCGTGCGCGATATGGAAGAAATCTATGACGTGCTGACCGAGCTGGAAAGCATGGCCGCCGCCGATGCGGCCGGGCAGGGCTATAGCGTCAAAGACCTGAAAACGATGGAAAAAACGATTGAAGATATGGAAACGGCCCTTGCCGCCGAAGACCGCGACGCCTGGGCCGAAGCGGATGACCGGTTCCATACCGAACTGGTCCGGCTGGGCGGCAATTCGCGGGTTATGGCGATTGTCGCGCGCATGGCCGATCAGGTCCGGCGGGCCAAATCGGTCACGCTGCATATGCGGCCCCTGCCGCTGCAATCAAACAAGGATCACCGCGATGTGGTCGACGCGATCCGGGCAGGAGATGCGGTGCGGGCGCGCGAAATTCACGCCACACACCGGGCCGGCGCCAAGGATGTGCTGATCAATCTTCTGAAACAGAACCGGCTTCATATGCTGTGAAAAAACGCGGTCGGCGTTGCGTCGGATTTGCGTCGGCAAAACGTCGGACCCCAACGGACGGTTGCTTGGGACCCCCTTAACCCGCAGGATGCAGGGTGGCGTCAAAAGGAGACGCCCATGCCCCGTATGTCCAAAGCCGACCGTATTGCCCGTCAGGGGATGATCCGATTCCTGCAGCAGGAAACACTGGAAAACAGCGATCTGTCGCTGGAGCTGCGCGACAAGGTGCCATTGGCCTGGCACACGCTGGAACATGATCTGGATGTGGAAGAACCCAAGACAAAGATCACTTTGCGGCTGGATGACAGCGTCGCGAAATTCTATCGCGCGATGGGGCCGGGATATCAGGCGCGGATCAGTCGCATATTGGCGCTATGGGCCAATATGAAAATCGGTGAGGCTTTGCGGGTGGAAGAGGCGGTCTATGCGCGAATGAAAATGCTCAATGACAAGGATGATGCACGGCGCGCGGAGGGCAAACCAGCGATTGGGTTCGGATCTGGGGTGGCGTAGTCGTCAGTCGGCGATGCGCGCAGGCTTGGCTGCACTGAACGAGATACGGGCTACTGCAATGGCAAGCGCGATCGTCATGAAGCCGGTGCCGAAATAGACGGTGACCGCCTGACCCAGGTTCAGGCCGATGAGCAGGTGAAAGATCAGCGTCGTCATCAGCGCCGCGATACTTCCCAACATCATTGCAACTACAGCCATTTGTCCGTCCTTCATCTTCGCTTGATTTCATCTAGCTGCCAGAAGGTGGCAAAAATGAGGGGAATTTGCGCAGATTTCGCGCAGATATGATGAACGGCTGTTCATCTGACGTAGGGTCATGCCACGAATCGCAGGATTGTCCTGTGCTGGTGAACAATTGCGATAGCAGGCATGCCTTGTTGCACGGTTGACGGTGCCTTAACCATTTTCCGACGCAATGGCCCCATGTCGTGTTATCGCAGACCCAAGGTGACGGGTGCCACCGTCTTTTTTACCGTCGCCCTTGCCCGAAGGGGCAGCACGCTTTTGGTGGATGAGGTGGGCCGTTTGCGTCAGTCGGTTAAACGGACGCTGCAGGACCACCCCGTGACCGTCGATGCCTGGGTGGTTTTGCCGGATCATATGCATGCGATCTGGACGCTGCCGGCAGGAGATCGTGCGTATGGCATGCGGTGGGGCGCGATAAAGTCCCGGTTTTCGCGGTCGTTGAAAGCGCAGGTGGGGTGGAACCCCACCTCGCATCTACCGCACGAATTTCTTGTGCTTCATCCGTTTGGGTTCCAGCGCATCGGCCCCAAGCCTGCGTTTCTTGTCTTCCTCGTAGTCGGTGAATGCCCCTTGGAACCATTCCACATGGGCATCCCCTTCGAAGGCGAGGATATGGGTGCAAATCCGGTCGAGGAAAAACCGGTCGTGGCTGATCACTACGGCGCAGCCGGCAAAACTGACCAGCGCGTCTTCGAGTGCGCGCAGCGTTTCGACGTCCAGATCGTTCGTCGGTTCGTCAAGGAGCAGGACGTTGCCGCCGGATTTCAGCAGTTTTGCCATGTGCACCCGGTTGCGTTCACCGCCCGACAGCAGCCCGACCTTTTTTTGCTGGTCGCCGCCTTTGAAGTTGAAGGCGGAGCAGTAGGCGCGCGAGTTCATCTGCGCGTCGCCAAGCGGGATGATTTCCGCGCCACCGGTGATTTCTTCCCACACGGTGGCGTCCGGGTTCAGCGCATCGCGCGACTGATCCACATAGGACAATTTGACGGTATCGCCGTATTCCACGGTGCCCTCATCAGGTTCGGCCTGACCTGTGAGCATGGAAAAGAGCGTGGATTTACCTGCCCCGTTTGGCCCGATCACACCGACGATGCCGCCGGGGGGCAGGTCGAAGGACAGGTCTTCGATCAGGAGCTTGTCGCCCATGTGTTTCTTCATCCCGTTGACTTCGATCACCTTGGAGCCCAGCCGGGGGCCATTGGGGATGATGATCTGGGCGCGGCCCATCTTTTCACGCTCGGACTGGTTGGCGAGTTCGTTGTAGGACGCGATCCGGGCCTTGGATTTGGCCTGCCGCGCCTTGGCGCCCTGCCGCATCCATTCCAGTTCGCGCTGCAGGGTCCGCTGTTTGGATTTGTCATCCTTGGCTTCGCGTTCCAGCCGCTTTGCCTTGGCTTCGAGCCAGCTTGAATAGTTGCCTTCGTGGGGGATGCCCGACCCGCGGTCGAGTTCGAGGATCCAGCCGGTGATCGCGTCAAGGAAATACCGGTCGTGGGTGACGATCAGGATCGTGCCCTTGTAGTCGATCAGGTGTTGCTGCAGCCAGGCGATGGTTTCGGCGTCAAGGTGGTTGGTCGGTTCGTCCAAGAGCAGCATGTCGGGCGCATCGAGCAGCAGTTTGCAAAGCGCGACGCGGCGTTTTTCACCACCGGAGAGGGTGGTCACATCGGCGTCGTCGGGGGGGCAGCGCAGCGCCTCCATGCTGATGTCGATCTGGGCGTCGAGATCCCAGAGGTTCTGGCTGTCGATCTCATCCTGCAGCTGGGCCATTTCGTCGGCGGTTTCTTCGGAATAATTCATCGCCACTTCGTTATAGCGATCAAGGATCGCCTTTTTGTCGGCCACGCCCAGCATGACGTTTTCGCGGACGGTCAGGTTCGGGTCGAGTTCGGGTTCCTGTGGCAGGTAACCGACGCGCGCGCCTTCGGCGGCCCAAGCCTCGCCCTGGAAATCCTTGTCCTGCCCCGCCATGATCCGCATCAGGGTGGATTTACCGGTGCCGTTGACGCCCACGACCCCGATCTTGACCCCGGGCAAAAAGTTCAGGCGGATGTTTTCGAACACCTTTTTGCCACCGGGATAGGTTTTGGACACGCCATCCATGAAATAGACGAATTGATTGCTGGCCATTGGGGACGCTCCGCGAGTGGTTCAATTGGCCTTTAGATAGCGGGGGGCGTCGTCAGGGGCAATCGCAGAAGCGGTGTAGTGGTCAAGCCACTGCAGGATGGCGTCGGCGGGCAGGGGTTTGGTGACCAGAAAGCCCTGAATATTGGTGCAGCCCAGTTCGCGCAGGCGCTCTGCCTGTGCTTCGGTTTCGACCCCTTCGGTGACCATGCGCAGGTCCAGTTCGTTGCACAGCCCGACCAGCGTTTTATATACGACTTCCATGGTCTGGTCCGTCAGGATGCTCATCCCGATGGATTTGTCGAACTTGACGCCCTTGATGGCAAGTTTGGCGAGTTGGGCAATCCCCGCATTGCCGCTGCCGAAATCATCCAGCACGGTGAAGATGCCGGCGTCATTCAGATCCGCCACGATCTGGGTGAATGGTGTGGCACCGCCTTGGTTTTCGAACACGACGGTTTCAAGCACTTCGACGATGACATCATCGGGGGTCAGGTCCCGAAAGGCGAGACCGGACAGCAGTTTCTGGCAGAAGTCGGGATGCGACAGGACCTCGGGCGAGGTGTTGAAGCTGACCAGCACGTCGGCATGACCGGCAGCATTCAGGCGCGTTTTCATATCAAGGGCGGCGTTCATGGCCAGAAAGTCGAGATCGGCCATCAGGCCAAGCGACTGCGCCAGTGGCAGCAATATGTCCGGCGACATCAAGCCTTCGGTCGGATGCTCCCATCGGACAAGGGTTTCAAGCCCGCGCACAACACCCGGCTGCGGGGCCACAACGGGGTGAAAGTGGAATGTCAGCGCCTTGTCGCGGATCGCCTGAACCAGTGCCGTCTCGCGCGCGGCGGCTTGTGTATAGCGGCGGTGAAGGTCGGCATTATAGGTTGCCACACGCCCGCGCCCGGTTCGTTTGACATCATAAAGTGCAAAGTCGGATTGGATCAGCATGTCATTGGCGGATTTGATCGTGTCATTTGACAGGGCCGCGCCGATGCTGGCACCGAAGTTCAGCGTGCTGTTCTGCCACGGGATTGGTTTGGTCACCGCCTTGATCAGGGCCTTACCGACATTTCTAAGGTCTGTCAGGGTCTGCAGGCCGGTGCACACCACCACAAATTCATCCCCGCCCATGCGCGCAACCAGATCAGTGTCACGGACTTCCGCCCGCAGCCGCTCCGCCGTTGCGACAAGAACCGCATCGCCCGCAGGATGGCCATAGGTGTCGTTGATCTGCTTGAATTTATCGAGGTCGATATGCAGCAACCCGATCTTGCTATCGGTGTCCTGCGCGGTCATGAGAGCGGCTTCGACGAACCGGGACAGCTCCGCCCGGTTGGCAGCGCCCGTCAGATCATCGTGTGCCGCGATATAGGCCAGTTCCCGGCTTGCCGCTTCAAGCGCCTGTTCCTTTTCGATATTAGTGGTGACATCCCTGCAGACCAGAACGGCATATTGCTGGTTCTGATCTGTCGTGTGAAAGGACACGCTGATCTGGTTCCAGAACAGTTGCCCATTTTTGCGAACGTTCCGGTAGAGTTGCAGGCCGCTTTTTTCATATGCTTCAGGCACGAAACGAAAGTTGCGCACGAATTCGGCGTCCGGGGTTTCTTCGGGCGGCAGTGCAAAGCTGAGAGGGTTGCGCCCAAGCATCTCATGCGCCTGGTATCCCATGATCCGGCAATAGGCAGGGTTCATCCACAGGATGATCCCGTTCATGCTCATGATCAGGATGCCGTCGCTGGCATGGTCGATTGCGATGACCGGATAAAACCGTTCCAGATCAGTCGGGCCGCCGTCAGTCACCGGCGGGGTCACGACAGGCCGTTTTACCCGTGTCCCGATCAGCCAAGCCAGACCGACGAAGCCAGTTGCCATACCAATGGCTGCAATGATGGACATCCAGGTGATCATTCGGGGTTTTCTGTCGTTCAGGCGGTCAATGGCTAGCATCCGGGGCATGTAAAAAGCGTTAAGCCGTGGCTTCTTTCGCCGCGCGACAGAAGCGCTAATCAGTCTTGGATCAACAACTTAAGATAGTTTTTCATGCAATAAGACATGTCTAAAAGTTGCAAAAGTGGTGAATAACAGCGCTGTTTCCGGTCTGGGAGTGTAAGATCAAACGACTGCCTGTGATGAAAATGCAGGCGTTCTGATCTGCAAAACCATAAATGCCTTGTAACTTGGACTGGAATACCGCCGTTTGGAAAGTTTTTTCGCCATACCTGTTGCATTGGCGTATGATGACCCCAGACCGGTCGGCAGAAACCGGTGCTTTGGTCGGCTTTGTCCGACACACGACCCGAAACAGCAACAGGGACTAAACAATGTCAAAGACAACTTATGTCGTCGGGCTCGACGGCTCTGATGCGGGCGAAAGGGCGCTGGCCTTTGCCAAGGAACGGGCGAAAGCCGCAGGGGACTGCACGATCGTGCTGTGTTACGTGATCGAATGGTCGCCCTTCTCTTTCCAGACCCCGGAGGAAAACGAACAACGCCACAAGCGTCGTGAAGAAGAAATCAGCATGGCCCATAACAGGGTTTTGGACCCGGCTGTAAAGACCACAACCGACGAAGGGTTCACCGTGATCGGCGTGGTCAAGCATGGTGACGTGGCTGAAATACTGGACAATCTGGCCAAGGAGCATGGCGCCGCACAGATCATCGTGGGTCGTGTCGGTGCACGTGGCCTGAAAGAACGGGTTTTTGGTGGTGTGACAGGCCGGTTGGTCGCTTCGGCGTCGATCCCTGTGACAATCATTCCGTGAGGGGAAAGACAATGAAAAGATTCACGCTTGCGGCCCTGATGGCCGCCTTGTCACCTGTCGCGGCTGCCGCGCAGGAGGCATCGATCGATGACCGCATCAACGAGGTGTTCGCTGGTTCGACCGGCTGGTTTGTCAATCTGATCTTCATGAACCTGCCGGGAACCGATTTCCCCTGGATCGTGATGTGGCTGGTGATTGGTGCATCAGTGTTCACCATCTATTTCGGCCTGATCCAGTTGCGTGCCTTTGGCCATGCCATATCGCTGGTCAAAGGCGACTATTCCGACCCGAACGATGCGGGTGAGGTCAGCCACTTTCAGGCGCTGGCGACGGCGCTGTCGGGAACGGTCGGTTTGGGGAATATCGCTGGTGTTGCCGTGGCTGTCGGGATCGGCGGGCCGGGTGCGACGTTCTGGATGATCCTGGCGGGTCTGCTGGGTATGGCGTCGAAATTCACCGAATGTACGCTGGGCGTGAAATACCGCAACGAATACCCTGATGGCACCGTTTCGGGTGGCCCGATGTACTATATGACCAAGGGATTCAAGGAACGTGGCCTGCCGGGCGGTGGTATCCTAGCCATTCTGTTTTCGATCTTCTGTATCCTGGGTGCGCTGGGCGGGGGCAACATGTTCCAGGCCAATCAGGCGCATGCGCAGATTTCAGGGATCACGGGTGATTATCCGGGATGGATCACCGGCCTTGTCTTTGCAGTGATCGTGTTTCTGGTGATTGTGGGCGGGATCAAATCCATTGCCCGCGTCACCGAAAAAGTCGTGCCGTTCATGGGCATTATGTATGTCATCGTGGCGCTGATCATCCTGTTGGTGAACTATGACAAGATCGGCTGGGCGTTCGGCCAGATCTTTGCCGGGGCCTTTACTGGGCTGGGTGTTGCTGGCGGCTTTGTCGGCGCATTGATCCAGGGCTTCAAGCGGGCGGCGTTTTCGAACGAGGCTGGCGTGGGTTCTGCGGCCATCGCACACTCTGCCGTGCGCACCAAAGAGCCGATCACCGAAGGCGTCGTTTCCCTGTTGGAGCCTTTCATCGATACTGTGGTGATCTGTACGATGACCGCGCTGGTCATCACGATTTCCGGTGTGCTGGTCTTTGACGAAGCAGCGGGCATCTATGTGCTGAACGAGGCGGGCACATCCATCCAGACGGCTGATGGTTCGTCCGGCGTGCAGTTGACATCCGCGGCCTTTGCCACCGGGTTCAGCTGGTTCCCCTATGTTCTTGCAATTGCGGTGATCCTGTTTGCCTTCTCGACCATGATCAGTTGGTCCTATTACGGCCTGAAGGCCTGGACCTATCTGTTCGGCGAAGGAAAGACGAAGGAGCTGGTGTTCAAGCTGATCTTCTGCGTGTTCATCGTGATCGGTGCGGCGGCCAAGTTGGGCGCGGTCATCGACTTCTCTGACGCGATGATCTTTGCGATGGCTGTGGTGAACATTACCGCGCTCTACTTCCTGATGCCGATCGTGAAGCGCGAAATGAACAGCTATTTCGGTCGCCTGAAGTCGGGCGAGATCGTCAAGCACAAGCATTAGGCAAGCTGTCTGACAAGAAAGGCGCGCCCAGGATACGGCGCGCCTTTTTCAATCCCTATGCATAAAAAGCCGCACGGGAATGGAGAACCCGCACGGCTTTCTCAGAGGCTGACGGCCTATAGGCCGAGCTTGGACGCCTCTGAATACATGCCGACCACCTTGTTCATATCCGCTGTCATGTGGTTGGCGCCGTTGAACATGATGCCGCGTGTTTCGTCGTCGAGCGTTTCACCGGCGAGCACCCGGGTGACGATGGGTTTCAACCCGTTCCAGTCATCCATCACCACATCCAGCCCTTCCTGGATTTCTGCATTCGGCGGGGCCTTGACGCCTGCATCAGGCATGCCGTTTTGCAAGGCAATCAGCGCGTTTTCGAAAAGCTGTGCCGTGCTGGCCAGCTCTGACATGGCGGTGTCAACGTTCACGCCAGCAGCAATGAGGCAGACATTCTTGGACATGCGCTGTGACAGCATCCGTTGTCGGCCGGCGATGTCGATGACAAGCGCGTCGGCCTGCAAGAGGGCGACGGGGTTGGAGTATTCCTCCGATATCGTGCTGACCAGAAGCTTGGCGATGTCGAGCACCGGCACGCTTTGATCGGCGATGGTCGTCACGGCCTCTGCCGAGTTCTCGCCGTTGTGGATCGCATCAGCGGTCGCAAACATCGGGTCCCAGTTTTCGCGCAGTTTGCGCAGGCCAATAAGCGTCTTGCGCCGCTCTTCGGCGCCGACGATCCCGAGGCTTTCGTCGCCGAATTCAAGGGCGTTCACGATCTGCTGGAATTCGGCGGAGGCCGTATCCAGCATGGCGCCGCTGCTGTCGGGGGTGATCCCTTCAGCGTAGTTGCAGGCGGCAGCCGGGATGCGCTGGCTGAGCATGCGCAGTTTGCCCGAAAAATCGATACGTTGGCTGGCCCCGATATCTTCGAGGAATTGCGCCTGCTGGAGCTGTTCTGCGGTCAGTTCCTGGGCGGTGCCGGGGGTGATCACGGCGACGCCGATGGCCAGCGTAACGGCCATGGCCTTGCGGCCAACTGATCTTGCCCGTGCGGGTGTTTTTCTGTTTCGATGTTGTTTCATCTCAATGTCCTTGGTGCTTGCAATGCGAGGGCTGTGCGATGCGGCTGGTGCCGTCGCTGACCAAAACACTGCTGGGCGGAAAGTCCGGATGCGGTTCGCATCCTCTGCAATGAGGTCCGGGTGCCGCACGCGGCACCCGGTGCCTGGTCAGCCGTTGGCGGACTGGATCCAAACCTCAACCCGCCGGTTGATACGCTGTCCGGTTTCGGAGGTGTTGCAGGCGGATGGTGCAATTTCACCATAACCTGTGGCTGCCATCTCGATGCCTGTCAGGCGATCACCGGCGAAGTCCTGCATCGCCTCAAGCACCTGATTTGCCCGGCCAATGGACAGTTCGCGGTTGCTGTCGAAGGCACCGACACTGTCGGTAAAGCCCACGAACAATACCTTTGTTCCCTCGGGCTCGTCTTCCAGATAGTCGGCCAGACGTTCGAGGTTCAGCAGGCCACGTGGGTCAAGCTTGGACGACCCGGTGCGGAAACGGAAAGTGGACGTCAGGCGATCATAATTCACCATCTCGGACAGCATCCCGCGCATGATCCCGCCTTCATAATCGTCGACATTCGGATCAAGCAACTGGGCGGCCCGCTGGCCATCCAGCGGCTGTGCCTGACGGTCAATGCCCAGATCGATAAAGCCGGCCTTGGCGATGACCTCATCAGCCTCCTCCGAAATCACGTAGTCCAGAAAATCGGCTGTCGCCTGATCCGTGGTGTCCTCGCGATTATAGAGATACAGGAAACGCTGCAGCGCGTATTCTTCCGTCCGTGCCGAGAAGGGCGTGGGTTCCATCGTCAAGCCGCATTCGTTGATCAGCGTCATGGCCTTTGCGCCGCGCTGGAACGCATACCCGACATAGCCGATGGCATTCGGATCGGCGTTGACCTGTGCCGCCATATCGTTGTTGTCAGTCGCGATAGATTTGTTTCCCGGCGTCGATGGGACATCATCGCCGAACAGCCGATCTTCGAACACCCCGCGCGTACCAGAGCCTTCGCTACGGCCAATCAGCAAAATCGGTCCATCATTGCCCCCGACCTCTGACCAATTGGTGATTTCACCTGCATAGATGCCGCGCAGTTGATCGGTGCTCAGCGTATCAACCGGGTTGTCGGGATGGGTGATAACGACGAGGCTGTCGACCGCGATGATATGCTCATTGGCAGGGCTGATCATATTGCCAGCGCCATCATCGCGCAGGGCGCGTGCCTCATCAGGGCGGATGCGGCGGGATGCCATGCCAATCTGTGCAGACTGATCAAGCAGTTTGCGGAACGCATCACTTGAGCCAGTGGAGTTCACCAAATAGGATCCAAGAGGGTCACCAAAGCCCTCATCACCGACTAGCTCGGCAATGATTTCACCCTCTGTTCCGGTTGATGTGACCGTTGCTTCGGCCTCAAGAAAGGCGGCATAGCCGGACATCAGAAGCGGCATCACACCCAAACCCACAGTGTCCGAACCGGCAATGATCACATCGGCTTCGACGGCGCTGAAATCAGGGCAGGCGTCGCCTTCGCAGCGGACGCGAGATGCCGAGATCCGCAGATCACCAAGGCCGGTGCGGATGACATAGTTGTTGTCGGTAAATTCGATGAACTCGCCCACAAGGTTCACCGTGCCGTCGGCGGATTTCAACGTTACTTCTGCCGCGTTCACTGCTGCGGGGGCCATCATGGCCGCGCAGAGCGCGAACCCCGACACCATATTGCGCGTTTTTCCAGGGACTTTAAAAGTCATACTTTTCTCCATTTACTCACTCGTTCTGCATACAGGCCAGACACTTAACTACTCGTCACTGTAAGCACTTTTGGTTTTGTCTGCGCCAATACCGTGCGTGCTGCGTCACAATCTGTCGTTGATTTGTGCACAAAATGAGGCGCAGGGGTAGAAAATTGTATCTACTAAAGGACATGCTTAATAGGCATGCGTTAATTGCTTGATTTTCCGATTGAGCGTTGGTCACTTCCTTGTTTTCCGCAATCAGATTGACCTAACGGCAGATGGTCCGATAAAAATTACCTAGTGCCATGTTGTGTAAGTGTATGAAATAAATGCAAATATGGAGCTCAAATTCGTTGACGGCGGGTTTTTGCGAATACCGGCGCGATGGGCTGAATTAGGATTGACAGGCTGACTGTCTGGTAAAAGTTACATCAGTTTAATTGTGTCAAAATTGCATCCAAGTGAACATAGGTCAACCGGCGGCGCATTAGATTATTGGCATTGCGTCGAATCGAACATTCACGGGGCTGAAACACAAACAGGCCCCGCATATTGGGGACCTGTCCGTTGGCTTTCGTCATGTTTTACTGCGGGATTTCGCCAGTCAGCCCTTCGACGTAGAAGCTCATGCCCGCCAAGGTGCCGTCATCGGCAACCTCGCCTTCGGCCAGCCAGGCCGATCCGTCCTGCTTGTTCAGCGGGCCGGTGAACGGGTGATATTCACCCGACCGCATCGCCTCGATCATGGCTTCGGCGCTGGCTTTCACTTCGGCGGGGACGGCATCGGTGATTTCACCGATTTCTACCATGCCGGGGGCGATGCCATCCCATGTGTCCGTGCTTTCCCAGGTGCCATCAATCACGGCCTGCGTGCGGGCGATATAGTAAGGCGCCCAGTTGTCGATGATGGACGACACGCGCGGGAAGGGCCCGAATTCAGCCATGTCAGAGGCTTGCCCGAAGGTGACAACATTGCCGGCTTGCTGTGCAGCCGCCTGCGGCGCGGTCGAATCCGTGTGCTGCAGGATCACGTCTGCGCCCTGTTCGATCAGCACGGTGGCGGCTTCAGCCTCTTTCGCGGGGTCGAACCATGTGTAGGCCCAGACGATCTTGAATTCGACGTCAGGGTTCACTTCTTTCGCGTGGATATAGGCCGCGTTGATGCCCCGGATCACCTCTGGGATGGGGAAGGAGGCGATATAGCCGATGATGTTGCTTTCGGTCATGTGCCCGGCGATGTGGCCCTGCACGGCGCGCCCTTCATAGAACCGGGCGGAATACGTGGACACGTTATCGGCGCGTTTGTAGCCAGTGGCGTGTTCAAACTTCACATCGGGAAATTTTTCGGCGACGTTGATCGTCTGGTCCATATACCCAAAGGAGGTGGTAAAGATCAGGTCGGCCCCCTGCAGCGCCATCTGGGTCATGACCCGTTCCGCATCGGCCCCCTCTGGCACGCTTTCGACAAAGACGGTTTCAACCGCATCGCCAAAATGTTCTTCGACCGCAAGCCGCCCCTGATCGTGTTCATAGGTCCAGCCGCCGTCGCCCACTGGCCCGACATAAACGAACCCGACCGTGGTCGGTTCGTGCCCGTCGGCCATGGCCCCGGAAGCAAGGCCAAGTGCCAATGTGGCCCCGGCCAGAAGTCTCGTGATTGTCATACTCATCCCCTTGTTGGTGGTTTGGCAGCGCCCCTAGCGTGAGGCATGGAAAGATTGGCCCAGTGACCCCGGCGCCCGTCCTGCGCGCATAATAACAAGAACGGCGATGGTGGCCAGATAGGGCGTCATGGAAAGATATTCGACCGGGACGGCGACACCGGCGGCTTGCAGATTAAGCTGCAACACCGTGACACCGCCGAACAAATAGGCACCGATCAGAAGGCGGCCGGGCCGCCAGCTGGCAAAGACGACGATAGCAAGGGCGATCCAGCCTGCACCGGCCGTCATCCCTTCGGTCCATTGCGGCACGCGGACGAGCGACAGGTAAGCGCCCCCCAGCCCCGCGCAGGCCCCGCCGAACATGATCGCCAAAAGCCGCACCCGGATCACGTGATAGCCAAGCGAATGCGCGGCCTCGTGGTTTTCGCCGACTGCCCGCAGGATCAGCCCGGCGCGGGCGTATTTGAGGAACGCCCATGTCGCCGCGACAAGGATCAGCCCGACATAGACCATCGGGTCATGTTGAAAGATGATCGGCCCGATCACCGGGATGTCACCCAGCAGGGGGATGTGCCAGTCGGGGAATTCCGGTGCCTTGATCCCGATATAGCCTTGGCCCATGAGCGCCGACAGCCCAAGCCCGAACAGGGTCAGGGCCAGCCCTGTGGCGACCTGATTGGACAGCAGAAACTGGGTCAACACGCCAAAGACAAGCGACAGGATCGCGCCGCCAATGGCCGCCCCAATAAAGCCAAGCCAGGGTGACCCGGTGCCGACCGCCACGATAAACCCGCAAACCGCGCCGGTGATCATCATTCCCTCAACCCCGAGGTTCAGGACACCGGCGCGTTCCACGACCAGTTCGCCGATGGCGGCAAGCAGGATCGGGGTCGCCGCCACCATCAACGAGGCGAGCAAGAGGATGGGGTTGATGGCGGAAAGGTCCATTCAGATCAGCCCATGTATCCAGAAGTGAACGAGGCCCGCAGAAACGGTTGCACTCATCAGCATCAGTCCGAGATGGCGCAATGAGGGGCGATGCAAATGGTCGAGCCATGTCCGCGCGCGCGGTGACAGGCGGGTCGCGAACAGCGCGCCTGCGATGAGTGCCGCGGCCAGTGCCGCATGCATGCCGATAAATGCGGCCAAGGCAGTCCCGGACAGGGAACTGTCCCCTGTCAACTGCCCGTGCAGCATCCAGAGCATCATCAGCCCCATCAGGGCACCCATTGCCAGTGGCTTTGTTGCCGTCATCATGCGCTTTGCCCTTTGCTGGTTGCACCGCATCCGGGCAACATGCCTGCGGCGAAAAACTGGGTTGGCTTGCTTGCGGAGAAGGTCATGAGAACACCATGTTCAGGACCGACTGCGGCAACAGAAGCTCGGCCAGACATCCCAAGGCGATCCCCGCGATCAGCCCGTAGCGTCCGACCAGTGCGGGCCAGGATCGGCCGGGCGACGTCTGCCGATTGACGGCGGCCCGCACGCCCGCCCCCCCGAACAGCCAGTTGGTGAACGTCGTGTCCAGTTTGTCGAGTAAGAGGACCCCAAACCAGAAGATGACACCCACCACGACCATGATGACCGCGAGCCAGAGTGATCCACCGACAGCAAGCTTGATCAGACCGCCCAGAACGAGACCCAGCAGCAGCCCAATGACCGGTTTGGTGATCGCATTCATCCAGTCTTCAAAACTTGCCCGGTCATAGCTCATGCCACTTGCCTCCGCCCAAACCGCACCCGGTAATTCGTCAGCACATCCACCGCCAGCAGGAAGAACAAGAGCATCCCCTGCATCAACTGGATCGCGGCCAGTGGCAGGCCGAGGTTCGACTGCGCGATTTCGCCGCCGATATAGGTCAGCGCCATCAGGCCGCCCGCCAGCAATATGCCCACAGGGTGCAGCCGACCGAGGAAGGCCACGATGATGGCTGTGAACCCGTAGCCCACATTGAAATCAATGCTGATCTGGCCTGCGGGGCCCGCGACCTCGAACAGGCCCGCAAGCCCTGCCAGCGCACCTGATAGACCCATGCAGATCAGGATCAGCGCCGCAGGGTTTACGCCTGCGAACTTGGCGGCGCGGGGGCTTTGGCCCGCCAGCCGCACGTGAAAGCCAAAGACATGGCGCGATAGCGCGATATAGGCGAAGATGACGGCGATCAGGGCCGCGACAACGCCCCAATGCATGCCCGACCCCTGGATGATTTCAAGGTTCGCAGCCGAAGGGTATTGCGACAAGTTCCGGCTGCCCGGAAAGCCCATGCCGTCGGGGTTGCGCAGCGCGCCAAGCGCCATGGAGGCCAGCAATTGTTCAGCCACATAGACCAGCATGAGCGAAACGAGGATTTCGTTGGTCCCGAATTTTACCCGCAAAAACCCTGGGATCATGGCCCAGAGCAGGCCACCCAAAGCGCCCGCGACGATCATCAGGGGGAAGATCATTAAGGACTCGGTAGGGTAAAAGGCCAACCCCACCGCCGCCCCGCAAATGGCACCGACGATATACTGCCCCTCTGCCCCGATGTTCCAGATGCCCGCCCGGAAGCCGAATGACAGGCCGATGGCGATCAGCACAAGGGGTGCGCCCTTGATCAGCAGTTGCGGGCGGTAGAACCACGCGAATTCCGAAAACAGCGGATCAAGAAAGATCGTGCGGATCGTCTCGAACGGGTTCTTGCCAAGGGCCGCAAACAGCAGCCCGCCGCAAATCATCGTCAGAATGACGGCGAGGAGCGGGGTCGCAAAGGTCCAGACGCGCGATGGCTGCGGGCGTTTTTCGAGGGCGATCATGGGGCGGGACCTCGCAATACTGTTCCGCCCGGCTGATAGGCCGGGCAGCCCCCGACCCTCCCCACGGGAGGGGGCTTCACCCCCACCCAGGCTCGGGGGCTGCCCTCCGTTCTACGCATCCACATGCGCCACCTCCATGTCATGCGCACCGCCCAGCATCAAACCGATTTCCTCGACCGTGAGGCCTTTCGCCGGGCGTGGTGCCGACAGCCGCCCTTCGTTCAGCGCGGCGAACCGGTCAGAGATTTCCATCAGTTCGTCGAGGTCCTGGCTGATCACGATCACCGCCGCCCCTTTGGCCGCCAGATCCAGCAGCGCCTGCCGGATCGCGGCGGCGGCAGAGGCATCGACGCCCCATGTGGGTTGGTTCACCACCAGCACGTCAGGGTCCTGCATGATCTCGCGCCCGATGACGAATTTCTGCAGGTTCCCGCCGGACAGTGACCGGGCCGCGTTGGCGGGGCCAGGGGTGCGCACATCGAAGGTCTTGATCACCCCTTCGGCAAAGCTGCGCGCCTTGCCCCAATGCACAAAGCCCCTGCTGGTCAGCCTCTGCCGGGTCATCGCGGTCATGACCGCGTTTTCGGTCAGCGACATATCCGGGGCGGCGGCATGGCCCATCCGTTCTTCAGGAGCGGCGAGCAGGCCCAGTTTACGCCGCGCATTGGGTGGCATCTGACCGATTGCGCGACCCTGATAGCTGATCATCGCCGGAGCCACGCGTATTTCGCCTGACAGGGCCGCAACCAGTTCATCCTGCCCGTTGCCCGCAACGCCACCGATGCCCAGCACCTCGCCCTTGCGGACCTCAAGCGTGATATCCTTCAGCGCCGTGCCAAACCGATGCGGGGCCTTGGCGCTGAGGTCTTGCAAGGTCAGGACAGTATCGCCCGCCGGTTTATCTGCCTTTTCCGGCACATGCAGTTTGCTGCCGACCATCAGTTCGGCCATGTCGCGGGCCGACGTGGTTTTTGGGTCGCATTCACCCACCACCTCACCCAGCCGCAACACGGTGGCATTGTCACAAAGGGTCCGGATTTCTTCCAGCTTGTGCGAGATATAAAGGATCGCGGTCCCCTCGCTGCTAAGCTTGCGCAGCGTTTCGAACAGGATCGCCACCTCTTGCGGGGTCAGGACCGATGTCGGCTCGTCCATGATCAGCAGTTTGGGGTCTTGCAGCAGGCAGCGGATAATCTCGACCCGTTGCCGTTCCCCCGCGGACAGCTCGCCCACGATCCTGTCGGGGTCGAGCGGCAAGCCATATTGATCAGACACCTTGCGCACCTGTGCTGCAATTTCGCGCTGGGGCGGCGGGTTTTCCATGCCAAGGGCGATGTTTTCGGCGACGTTCATTGCGTCGAACAGCGAAAAATGCTGGAACACCATGGCGACACCGGCGGCACGGGCCGCACGCGGTTCGGGCGGCTGGAATGGCTGGCCTTGCAGCGTCATGGTCCCGCTGTCGGGTTTGACGAGGCCATAGATGGTTTTGACAAGCGTCGATTTTCCGGCCCCGTTTTCACCCAGCAGCGCATGCACCTCGCCCCGGGCGATGTCGAACGACACGTCCTTGTTGGCGACAACACCGGGATAGGCTTTGGTCAGGCCGGACAGGCGCAATAACAGATCACTCATGCAGTACGGTCCCTGGTCCGGCTGTTCTGACCGGCAATCATGCTGGTTGCGACGCCAAGTGCAATGGCTTGCGGGTGTTTGCCAAGGCGCGGATCGCCGATCGGACACGCGATGCGCGAGATCTGTGCAGGCGTATGCCCCAATGCGGCGAGCCGCGTCTTGAACCGCGCCCATTTGGTGGCCGATCCGATCAGACCGGCGGAATGGAATTCATGCCGGAGCACCGCGTGGCAAAGCGCGAGGTCGATGTCATGGCTGTAGGTCAGGATCAGGTGATCGGCGTCTGTGGGGGCATGTTTGACGATCTGGGCCGGGTCCTTGGCGACCAGTGTTGTGACCTCGGTTTCGGGGAAACGGTCGGTATGGGTATCGACCCAGGTGATCTCGAAATCGGGCAGGGGGTCCATGACATGCACGATGGCGCGGCCCACATGGCCCGCGCCGTAAATCCAGAGGGGACGTTTGGGTGTTGCGGTGATCGCGTCCGTTTTGTCCCATGTCAGCGTCACCGACCCGCCGCAGCATTGCCCCAGCGCGGGGCCAAGGGGGATCGTGCGCGTCAGCGTCTCGCGCCCGTCGGCCAGCATCTGGCGCGCCTCCGCCATCGCCTCCCATTCCAGTGTGCCGCCGCCGATGGTGCCTTCGATATGGTCTGCGTGGACCAGCATCTGCGTGCCCGCCTCACGCGGCACGGACCCTGCGGTTCTGGTGATGGTGATGCGGATGCAATCGGTCATCCGCGCGCCCTTTGCACAGCGTTGAGGACTTCCTCTGCGGTCGCGGGGGCCTGCAGGTCGGGGTAGTTGGGGCCACAGGCGCTGACCGCATCGGACAAGGCGAGGAACGCGGAAATGCCCAGCATGAAGGGCGGTTCGCCGACCGCCTTGGACCGGTAGATGGTTTGCGCGGGGTTCGGCGCGTCCCATAAGGCCACGTTGAAAACGCGGGGGCGGTCGGAACAGGCGGGGATCTTGTAGGTGGATGGCGCGTGGGTGCGCAGGCGGCCTTTGTCATCCCAGACCAGTTCTTCGGTCGTCAGCCAGCCCGCCCCCTGCACATAACCGCCCTCGATCTGGCCGATATCCAGCGCGGGGTTCAGCGAGGCACCCGCATCATGCAGGATGTCAGTGCGCAGGATACGGTTTTCGCCGGTCAGGGTGTCGATCACCACCTCGGTCACGGCGGCACCCTGGGCGAAGTAGAAAAACGGCGTACCCTCACCCTTGATCCGGTCCCAGCTGAGGCCCGGGGTCTTGTAGAAACCTGTGGCCGACAGGCTGACGCGGTTGAGATAGGCGGTCTGCACGGCCTCGGCAAAGCTGATCTGTTCGGTGCCGATATGGACATGACCATCCTCGAACCGGATGTTTTCGGTGCTGGTCTGGTGCAGTTCGGCCAGGCAGGCGGCAATCCGGTCGCGGATGATGTCGCAGGCGTTGGCGACGGCCATGCCGTTGAGGTCAGACCCGGACGATGCGGCGGTAGCCGATGTGTTGGGCACCTTTCCGGTGTCGGTGGCGGTGATCTTGACATGGCTCACATCGATACCGAACCGGTGGGCGGCAACCTGGGCCACCTTCTGGAACAGCCCTTGCCCCATTTCGGTGCCGCCATGGTTCATATGGACCGATCCGTCCTGATACACATGCACCAACGCACCTGCCTGATTGAGATGGCTGAGGGTAAAGGAAATCCCGAATTTGACCGGGCTGAAGGCGATCCCTTTCTTCAGGATCCTCTGGCCTGCGTTCCAGTCGGCGATGGCCGCACGGCGGCGGTGGTAATCGGCGCGGGCCAGCAGATCGTCGGTCATGTCATGCAAGATGAAATCGGTAACCGGCATCCTGTAGGGGGTTGTCTGCACCGGGGATGGGTCAAGACCCATCTTACGATCCCGCGCTGTTTCGTCAGCCGCGCTGGATGTGGCGCCGCGGGATGCTGGGTTTGGCCCTTGCTTCTTTGGAGTGGAAATATCCTCGGGGGGGCGCGCAGCGCGGGGGGCAGACGGCCCCCCTCCCTCCATCGTGGCATAGTAATTCCGCTGGCGGACCGCGACAGGGTCCAGCCCCAGTTCTGCCGCGATATGATCCATCACCCGTTCGATCCCCAGCACCCCCTGCGGCCCGCCGAAACCGCGAAATGCGGTGGCGGATTGGGTGTTGGTTTTCAGCCGGTGCGACGTGATCCGCGCGGCTGGCAGGTGGTAGGCGTTATCGGCATGCAGCATGGCCCGGTCGGCGACGGGCAGCGACAGATCCTGCGCCCAACCGCAGCGGGTAACTTGGGTGAAATCGACGCCAAGCAGCTTGCCCTTCTCATCGAACCCCGCATCGTAATCGATCCGGAAATCATGCCGCTTGCCGGTGATCATCATGTCATCGTCGCGGTCATAGCGCATCTTGCAGGGGCGGCCGGTTGTGCGTGCAGCCACGGCACAGGCGACGGCCAGCGCATTCCCTTGGCTTTCCTTGCCGCCGAAACCGCCGCCCATACGCCGGATTTCGCAGCGGACCGCGTGCATCGGCATCCCCAGCGCCTCGGCCACCTTGTGCTGGATTTCGGTGGGATGCTGGGTGGAGCTGTGGACCACCATATCGCCGCCTTCCTGCGGCAGGGCGAGGGCAGCTTGCCCTTCGAGGTAGAAATGTTCCTGTCCGCCCATATTGATTGTGCCCCGCACCCGATGCGGGGCCTCTGCGAGGGCCTGATCCACGTCGCCCTTGGTCCAGATGCGCGGTCCGTCCTCGAACCGGCTGTTGGCGGTGAGCGCGTCTTCGATGGTCAGGATCGGGGTGTCTTCGGCATAGTCAATTTCGGCCAGCCGGGCGGCCTTGCGCGCGTTCAGATGGGTATCAGCGACAACGATGAAAATCGGCTGGCCAAGGTAATGAACATCACCTTTGGCCAGCAGCGGTTCATCATGGACAGAGGGTGAGACATCATTGGTAAAAGGCAGATCGGCGGCGGTCAGGACCGCGACGACGCCGGGTGCTTTCGCGACCTTTGCAAGGTCCATCGCCGTGATCGTGCCCCGTGCGATCTCGGACGTGCCAAAGGCCAGATGCAGCGTATTGGCGGGTGTCGGCAGGTCATCGACATAGCGCGCGGTGCCAGTCACATGCAGTCTGGCCGCATCATGGGGCAGGGGTTTGGCGACGCTCATGATGTCACCTCCAGCACGTTGATGGTGTCGCCGGAGAGATCGGCAAAATAGCGGTGTAGCAGGTTTTGCGCGGTGGTCAGCCGGTAGTTCGCAGAGGCGCGCATGTCAGTCATGGGCGTGTAGTCATCGCCCAGCCGGGTGGCGGCGGTTGCCAGGGTCTCTGCCGTCCAGGGCTGGCCGATCAGTGCCGCCTCGGTGTTGTGTGCCCGGTGTGGCGTGCCGGCCATGCCGCCGAATGCGATCCGCGCGTTTGACACGACCCCGTCCACAACGGTGACGTTGAAACAGCCGCAAAGGGCAGAGATATCCTGATCGAACCTTTTGGAGATCTTGTAGCAGCGCAAGGCAGGCGCGGATTTCGGGATCGTGACACCGGTGACGAGTTCCCCCGGGGCCCGGTCCTGTTTGCCGTAGTCGAGAAAGAAATCCTCGATTGGCATGTCGCGCGTTTTGTCCGCATGGCGCAGGTGCAGCGTGGCCCCAAGGGCGATCAGCGCTGGCGGATTGTCCCCGATGGGCGAGCCGTTGGCGATGTTGCCGCCGATGGTTGCGGCATTACGCACCTGTTCGGACCCGTAGCGGCGGATCAGTTCGGCGTAGGATGGGTGATATTCACCCATGGTTGCCATGACGGTCGTCATGGTCGCCCCGGCCCCGATATGGATCGTATCATCGCTGACGATGATCGGCTGCAAGTCAGCGCAGCGGTTCAAGAACGCGACATGGGGCAACTCGCGCAGTTGTTTCGTCACCCAAAGCCCGACATCGGTGGCCCCGGCGATCAGGGTCGCGTCCGGGTGAGCCGCGTACCATGTAGCAAGATCATCAAGGGTTTCGGGGGCGTAGGGTTGTGGTGCTGCATCGGGTGCGGTGTCATTGATCCAGTCGGGCACGGACGCGTCTGCGGCGGCCTGTGCCGCGCGAATGATGGGCGCGTAGCCGGTGCAGCGGCACAGGTTGCCTGCGAGCACATCATCATGATCGGTGCGTCCATTCATATGCCCCGCGACCATGGAGGCGACAAACCCCGGTGTGCAGAACCCGCATTGCGATCCGTGATGGTCCACCATGGCCTGCTGCACGGGGTGCAATGCGCCATCCGGGCCGCTGATCCCCTCAACCGTTCGCACAGCCTTGCCATGCAGCTGCGGCAGAAACAGGATGCAGGCGTTCAGCGCCCTTACCCCATCGTCATCGCTCACGACGACGGTGCAGGCGCCGCAATCGCCTTCGTTGCAGCCTTCCTTTGTGCCGCACAGCCCCTGATCCTCGCGCAGCCAGTCAAGCAGGGCCCGCGTCGGGGCGGTATCGACCTGCACAGTTTCCCCGTTCAGAAGAAACGTCACATTCATGATGTAAACCTGCCGCCTTACCGATTGCCCGAGGTGCGCGGCACGATGTCGATGCGGCGTAGACATCTGCCCCTCTGTTCGCCCAAGAAAAGCGGGACGGGGCCGGATTTGCAAGTGTTTTGCCGCCCCGAGGCCGGATTTATGCGCGCAGCGCGGCTAGCGGTTGACGTCAGTGGCGGCGACATCGCCCTTGTGCAGCAGGATATCCATCCATGCCGCGTTGTCGGCAAAGCTGTTGTAGATGGTGACGAAACTGGTCGTCCTTGCCAGCCGATTGATCGACCTGCCGCAGGGTTCGCTGCGCCCGACCCGGCAATATGACGCCTTGATCGCCTCATACGCGTCGTCGGTGGGGGTGTAGGGCTGGTCCAACCCGACATCGGCGTAGCGGACGATTTCATGCGTGCCGATATCGCCGAAAATCACCAAGGCGCCGGTGAACTGCCGCGCGCAGCCATCACCAAAGCCGGTCAGGAAATGCGTTCTGGGTTGGATCGTGTCGGGGGCGGTGTCGTAAACATCATAGCCGGATGCAGTACCCACGCGGGCGCCCATGTCGCGTTTCCGGATTGTGCAGTTGCGGGCCAGTTGGCCAAAAGGCACCGCATCCGCCGCTACCGCAGTATCGGCAAAGCCAAAGCTGGTTTGACCGGCACCCATGCCATCGACCCCGGCAGGATCAATGCAGCCTGACAGCATCAATGCCGTGAAGGCGGCGAGGCTTGCGCGATACATTTGAATATCCCAATGTTTTCTATTGCATCGCGATAACGAAGACCGGGCCTCGCGTCCATAGTGGCGCGCGGCCTGCGACAACGCGCCGTACTCAGGCGTCCTCCACCTCGATCACGCCACTTAGGCTGCGCAAGGCCCCTTTGATCTGCGGGTTCACCGGAAAATCCTGCCCCAGATCAAGCTCTACTTCGCCGGGCAGGTCATCGCCCATCAGGCAGAAATAGACCGGCCCGCGCCCGGCACGGACCCCGTCGCGGGCGGCGTTTTCCAGAATGCTGGCGACCGACCCGATGGCGTCGGGCGCATCGATGAAGACACGCAAGCCCGCACCACCCGCATCCGCCACGATCGTGTCGATGGGTGAGACGGAGCGCCCGAGCAGTTTGAGCTGATCGGCCTCCATCGTGGCCTCGCATTGCAGGACGATCTGCGCGCCGGTTTCAAGGAACTCGCGTGACGCCTCCAGCGTGTCGGAAAACATCGTGACCTCGTATTGGCCGGTCGGGTCGGACAGTTGAACAAAGGCAAAGCGGTTGCCGCGTGCCGATTTGCGTTCCTGTCGCCCGCTGACGGTGCCTGCCATCTTGACGATGGCTGCCCCTTTTTCGGCGCGGGCCGTGACCTCGTCCAGTGTCATCACCTGTTTGCGCTTGAGCGCGCCCATGTAGTCGTCGAGCGGGTGACCGGACAGGTAGAAGCCGATGGCCTTGAATTCCTCGGCCAGTCGTTCGGCGGGCAGCCAGTCATCGCCGCCCATCAGGCGCGGTTCGGGCAGGTCTTCGCCAGCGTCACCGAACAGGGACACCTGATCGGATGATTTCTGATCGTGGATTGCGGCGGAATAGGCTGTCAGCGCATCAAGGCTGTTGAACACACGGCGCCGGTTCGGGTCGAGCACGTCGAAGGCCCCGGCGCGGGCGAGCATTTCCAGTGGCCGCTTTCCGATGCGTTTCAGATCGACCCGCCGGGCGAAATCAAAAAGGTTGACGAAGGGTTTGTGCGGTGCTGCCCGGTCCCGCCCCTCGACGATCAGTTTCATCGCCTCGACGCCGACGTTTTTCAACGCGCCAAGGGCATAGACCAGCTTGCCGTCATGCACATCGAACGTCGCCATCGACCGGTTGACGCAAGGCGGGATGTAATCCAGCCCCAGCCCTTTCTTGACCTCCTGGAAATAGACGCCCAGCTTGTCGGTCAGGTGGATATCGCAGTTCATGACCCCGGCCATGAATTCGACCGGGTGGTTCGCCTTGAGCCATGCGGTTTGGTAACTGACGACCGCATATGCGGCGGCGTGCGATTTGTTGAAACCGTAATTGGCGAATTTTTCCAGAAGGTCGAAAACCTTGCGTGCCTTTTTAGGCTCGACCCCGTTGGCCTTGGCCCCGGCTTCGAATTTGGGGCGTTCCTTCGCCATCTCTTCGGCGATCTTTTTACCCATCGCGCGGCGCAGCAGGTCGGCCCCGCCAAGGCTGTAGCCTGCCATGACCTGCGCGATTTCCATCACCTGTTCCTGATAGACGATGATGCCTTGGGTTTCCTTCAAAATGTGGTCGATTGACGGGTGGATCGATTCCAGTTCCCGCAAGCCGTTCTTGACCTCGCAATAGGTGGGGATGTTTTCCATTGGGCCGGGACGGTAGAGTGCCACGAGGGCCACGATGTCTTCGATACAGGTCGGCTTCATCCGCTTGAGCGCGTCCATCATGCCGCTGGATTCCACCTGGAACACGGCGACCGTTTTGGCCGAGGAATAGAGCGCATAGGATTTTTCGTCGTCCAGCGGGATCGCCCCGATGTCGTATTCGAACCCTTCCGGTGCCTCATAAAGCTGTGTGCCATCGGCTGCGATATTCAGCGGGCGCCCCGCCTTCTGGATCAGGTCCACCGCGTTCTGGATCACCGTCAGCGTCTTTAGCCCCAGAAAGTCGAATTTGACCAGTCCGGCCTGTTCGACCCACTTCATGTTGAACTGGGTGGCGGGCATG
Organism: Yoonia sp. R2-816; assembly: GCF_046762905.1. Taxonomy (NCBI): domain Bacteria; kingdom Pseudomonadati; phylum Pseudomonadota; class Alphaproteobacteria; order Rhodobacterales; family Paracoccaceae; genus Yoonia; species Yoonia sp. R2-816. Next base: position 113,282 of record NZ_JBKQXN010000182.1, read on the forward strand.
TCGGACCGCGGATCCTGATACAGCGGGACCAGTTCGTCCAGCGGGCGGTCACCGATCACCACACCGGCGGCGTGGGTGGAGGCGTTGCGCAACAGCCCCTCGACCTGTTGGGCGTAGGTCAGCAGGCGGTCCACGACCTCTTCATTCTTGGCTTCTTCGCGCAGGCGCGGTTCATCGGCCAGCGCCTTTTCAATGCTGACGGGTTTGACGCCTTCGACAGGGATCATTTTTGACAGCCGGTCCACCTGTCCGTAAGGCATCTGCAAGACGCGGCCCACATCGCGGACCGCGGCCTTGGACAGAAGCGCGCCGAAGGTGATGATCTGGCCCACCTTGTCGCGTCCGTATTTATCCTGGACGTAGCGGATCACTTCCTCGCGCCGGTCCATGCAGAAATCGATGTCGAAATCGGGCATCGACACACGTTCGGGGTTCAGGAACCGTTCGAACAGCAGGGAATAGCGCAGGGGGTCAAGGTCGGTGATCAGCAGGGCGTAAGCGACGAGCGAGCCAGCACCAGAGCCACGACCGGGCCCGACAGGGATGTCGTTATCCTTGGCCCATTTGATGAAGTCGGCCACGATCAGGAAGTAGCCGGGAAAACCCATGCCTTCGATAATCCCAAGTTCGAATTCCAGCCGCTTTTCGTAGTCCTCCACCGGGGCGGCGTGGGGGATGACGGCAAGGCGGGCCTTGAGCCCCTCTTGCGCCTGACGCCGCAGTTCCGCGACCTCATCATCTGCGAATTTCGGCAGGATCGGGTCGCGTTTATAGGCCTTGAACGCACAGCGGCGCGCGATTTCGACGGTGTTTTCGATTGCCTCCGGCAGATCGGCAAAGAGCGTCGCCATTTCCTGCGGCGATTTGAAGTAATGCTGCGGGGTCAGCCTGCGCCGTGCCTCCTGCTGATCGACATAGGCGCCTTCGGCGATGCAGATCAGGGCGTCATGTGCTTCGTAAAGTTCGGTTTTCGGGAAATAGGCGTCGTTGGTGGCGACCAGCGGCAACCCCTTGGCATAGGCCATTTCGATATGGCCGCGTTCCGACAGACGCTCTGCTTCTGGCAGGCCGTCGCCGGGATGACGTTGCAGTTCGACATAGAGCCGGTCGGGATAGATCGCGGCGAGCCGGTCCATCAGCGCCTCGGCCTTGGGCCGCTGGCCTTGGCACAACAACCGCCCGATGGGGCCGTCCGGGCCGCCGGAAAGGCAGATCAGACCGGCACTGTAGCGGTCGAGTTCATCAACCGTGACCTGCGGCAACTGGCCTTCGGCATCCAGATAGGCGCAGGAATTCAGCTTCATCAGGTTCATGTAGCCCGCTTCGTTCTGGGCCAGAAGCACGATGGGGGCGGGGTTTTCAGGGCGTTTGCCCGGTTCGGGGGTCGTGTAGCCGACATCGACCTGACAGCCGATAATCGGCTGGATGCCGGCCTTTGACGCGCCTTCGGAAAATTCCAGCGCGCAGAACATGTTGTTGCTGTCGGTCACGGCGACGGCGGGCATGCCCATTCCGGCGGCGAGGCCGGGCAGTTTCTTGATCGGAATCGCGCCCTCAAGCAGCGAATATTCGGTGTGGACGCGCAGGTGAATGAATCGGGGGGATGTGCTCATGCTTTTCAGGGTATCTGATGTGTGGCAGTCTACAAGATGGCAATGGGGGATTTGCGATGTGGCGCGCGTTGTTCTTGGCGCTTTGGGCGGCACCGGTGATGGCGGACAGCTTTCCGGTGGCGCGCTGTGTCAATCTGGATCAGGCGCTTGAGGCCCCGAACGAAGGCGACTGGGGCTACCGGATCAGCCGCCCTGACATTGAATGGATCGCCGCACAGGGGTTCGACACGATCCGGCTGCCAGTACGCTTTGACGCCCATTGGAACGGACAGATCGCCCCCAGTTTTCTGGCGCGGGTCGATGCGGTGATCGGCTGGGCGCTGGCCGCCGATCTGAATATCATTCTGGATCTGCATCATTTCGACGCTCTGATGGCGGACCCGTCCACGCACACGGCGGAGTTTCAGGCAATCTGGATCGAATTGGCGATGCGCTATGCCGATTATGATGACCGGCTGATATTCGAGCTACTGAATGAACCGCATGATCAGCTATCGACGGATCGGGCGGTATCCCTGTTTCGCAGCCTGATGCCCGTGATCCGCGCCGAAAGCCCGGACCGCTGGGTGATCATCGAAGGTGGCTATTGGGCCAATATCAGCGCCTTGCCCGAACTGCCCCGGTTTGATGACCGCACGGTTCTGTCGTTTCACTTCTATGGACCGTGGGAGTTTACGCATCAACAGGCAAGCTGGCTGGCCGACCCGCCACCGGCCATGGGGTGGGGGTCGGATGATGACCGCGCTGTGGTGCGGGGATATATTGCGGAGGCCGCCCAATATGGCCTGCCGATGCTGCTGGGTGAATTCGGCGTGACGATCGAGACGGACGCCAGCGATCGGGCGGACTGGACCAAAACGGTCCGGCAAGAGGCTGAGGCGCATGGGATCGGCTGGTGCCATTGGGGGTTCGCCGGAAACTTCGCAATCTTTGATCAGCAGACACGCGACTGGCTGCCGGGGATGCAGGATGCCCTATTTTCAAAGCCGTAGGCAGGCAGTTGCGGTTAAAACTTAGTATCTTTGCTAACTGTATTGACAGCTGTCAGCTTTGCATCAATACTTAGCAACATGGCTAACCAACTTGATTCCTTCTTCGGCGCCATGGCCGACCCCACCCGCCGGGCCGTTATCGAACGGCTCGCCTCGGGTCCTGCCAGCGTCAGCGAATTGCACAAGCCGCACAAAATGGCGCTGCCCACCTTCATGCGCCACCTCAAGGTGCTGGAGGACACCGGCATCGTCCGGTCCGTCAAGAAAGGGCGCGTGCGCACCTGCCATATCGAGGCAGCCCCGCTGATCGAAGCGCAGGGCTGGCTCGCCTGGCAGCGCGAGATTTGGGAAAACCGGCTGGATGGTCTTGCGGCGCTTGCCCATGAAATCTCACAAAAGGACCAGAACGATGGCACTTGATACAACCACCTTTGATCTTCATCGCAGTTTACCCCTGAAACCCGAAAAATTGTGGGAGGTCATGACCGACCCCAAGCATCGCGAAAAGTGGGGCGGGCCGGACGCCGAAACCGTTCTGGTGGTCGATGCCGCCGATCTGCGCGTAGGTGGGCAGGATCGGCACCGTTGCGGGCCTGCCGACGCGCCGGAATTCGTGGTCGAAACCCGGTGGTATGACCTGACCGGGCCGGAACGGGCCGTGTTCACCGAAACCCTGATCATCGGGGGTGAGCCGATTTGCACCAGTCTTGTGACTTACAGTCTGACAGCCGCCGGGCCGGGAACCGAACTTGGGGTCACGGTTGCGGTCTCCTCATTCTCAGGACCCGAAACGCTCGAAGACTTCAAACAGGGCTGGGGTGGTGGTCTGGACAATCTCGAACGCCATGTCGCTGCAATCACGGCAGACGCGTAAGCCAGGCTGAATATCGGGGGCTCAGGCGCGCAGCCTGCGCCCCTCGGGGTCGAATGGCGGGGCGGCAAGGATCGTGGCCTTGTGGGGCTGACCCAGCACCATGACCTCTACCACATCGCCCGGCCCGGCATCCCTGACAAAACCAAGCGCCAGGCTTTGATCAACCGTGTACCCATAGGTGCCCGACGTCACCCGCCCGATGCCCTTGCCATCCTTGAAAATCGGCTCGCCCCCCGTGGCTTCCGCGTTTGAGCGGTTCACGTCATCAGCGTCCAGTTCCAGAATGACAAGACGCTCGCGGGCTGGGTATCGCAGAACCCTGACCGCGGCCTCCTTGTTCAGGAAATCCTTATCCAGCTTGCACAGCCGGTCCAGCCCGACCTCCTGCGGCCAGTATTCGGGGGAATACTCGCGGGACCATGATCCGTAGCCTTTTTCGATCCTCAGCGACATCAGGGCGCGGCTGCCCACTGGACCTGCGCCAAACTGCTGCCCCGCGTCCAGCAAGGCCGCATAAAGCGTCATCTGATCGTCGGCCTTGCAATGCAACTCCCATCCCAGATCGCCGGTGAACGACACACGCAGCGCCAACACCTCAACCCCGGCAAGCTCAATGGTTCTGGATCGCATGAACGGAAAATCTGCGGTGGCGAGCGATGTGTTCGTCAGCCGCTGCAACAGATCGCGGGACGCAGGACCCGCCACGTTGAAGCCGCAGATCGCACTGGTCTGGCTTTCGAATGTTGTCCCATCGGGCAGGGGGACCTGTTTGAAGAAACGTTTATGATAGCGTTCGGCCATGCCGGAGCCGATGATCCAGAATGTATCCTCCTCAGTCCGGGTCACGGTAAAATCGCCAGCGATCCCGCCGCGTTTGCTGATCAAGGGCGTCAGGCAGGACCGCCCGACTGCGCGGGGCATGGTATTGGCGTAGACGGCGTTCAGCCAGTCTTCGGCACCCGGCCCCTTGCAGATGTATTTGGCGAAATTCGAGATATCGATGATCCCGGCCCGGTCCCGCAGCATCCGGCATTCGGCACCCACCGGTTCCCACCAGTTCTGCCGGGTAAAGCCGTTGGTTTCGGTCGCGCCGGGCATGTCGGCGAACCACAACGGGTGTTCCCAGCCAGCATTCAGGCCAAAGACCGCGCGCCTATCCCGCTGCATGTCATAGACCGGGCGGGTGCGGGCAGGGCGGCCTGCGCTGCGTTCTTCGTTCGGGAAATGGATAGCAAAGCGGTGGGCGTACTGATCGGCGACGCGCGCCTTGGTGAAGGCCTTGCCCGCCCAGGCGTCGAACCGGGCAACATCCCAGCCGAACATGTCATACTGCGTCTCGCCCTCAATGATCCATTGGGCAGCCAGAAGGCCCATACCGCCGGATTGGGAAAAGCCGGGGATGATGCCGTTGCAGCAGAAGTAGTTATGCAGTTCCGGGACCGGGCCGAACAGCACATTGGCGTCGGGGGACCAGATCATCGGGCCGTTGATCACCCGCTTGATCCCGGCCTCGCCCACCGCCGGCACCCGCTCAATCGCGTTCATCATGTTTTCCTCGATCCGGTCCAGATCGTCGGGGAAGAGGTCATGTGCGAAATCAAGCGGTGTGCCGTCTTCGGCCCAGAACTGCATGTCGCGTTCATAGGCGCCGACCAGCAGGCCTTTGCCCTCCTGCCGGAGATAGTATTCGCCGTCCCGGTCGCTGACCGAGGGCAGGCGGCGGTCCATGGCAGCGATTTCAGGGATGGTTTCTGTGACGAAATACTGATGTTCTGTCGGTTGCAGGGGCAGTTGCAGACCGGCCAGCGCCGCCACCTCGCGCCCCCATAGCCCTGCTGCATTGACCACCCATTCGGTGTGAATGTCACCGCGTGGGGTTTGCACGATCCAGCTGCCATCGGGCTGGGCCACCGTCCCGGTGACGGGCGTGAAGCGGTGGATCTGCGCGCCGCGCTGGCGGGCGCCCGCGGCATAGGCCTGCGTAACGCCGGACGGGTCTACGTTGCCGCCATCGGGCTCGTACATCACGCAGCGGATGCCATCGAAATTGACCAGCGGGTGCAACTCGCGCGCCTCTGCGATGCTGATTTCGTGGAAATTCATACCGTAAAGCTTCGCCTTGGCCGCCTGCAGACGAAGCTGGTGTTCGCGCGCTTCGGTCTGCGCCAGATAAAGCGATCCGGGCTGGAACACGCCGCAGCCCTGGCCGGTTTCCTGCTCCAGTTCTTTATAGAGGTTCATGGTGTAGTGCTGGATCCGGCTGACATTGGTGCTGTCATGCAGCCCGTGGATATTGGCGGCGGCATGCCAGGTGGAGCCGGATGTCAGTTCATCGCGTTCCAGCAGGACGACATCGGACCAGCCGAGTTTGGCCAGATGGTACAGGATCGAACAGCCGATGACCCCACCGCCGATGACGACGGCGCGGGCGGTGGTGGGCAGGGTGTCAGTCATGGCGGGGTCCTGTGATCGGGTGGGCGCGGCCATGGGTGACAAGCCGTTGGTTCAGGGGGATGGTTTCGGGCGCGCCATCCTCAAGCGCGAAAACGAAGGCATGGGTCAGGAAGAAGCAGGCGGCGTTGATGTCGCCCGCAGCCTCGGCCTGATCGGCGGCTTGCGTGTAGAGGGTGATAAGCCCCGGCAAGTCATGGTCGGCATGGGCCTGTAGCAGACCGGCGTCCAGCGTGGCGCGATCCACGATTGTCAGCGTCCGGCTGTCATCTGGCTGGCCACCCAATGATGGAAGTTATGGGTTGGGCCATCCATCACCGGGGAAAACCGACCGCCATCGAAATGCAGGCCGTGCCGCCCCTTTTGCATGCCTTCGACGACGAACACATCTTCTTCGAAGACACCGCGCCATTGGGTTGCGTTCTTGGCGCGAAGGGCGTCAAGGTCCGGCGTGTCGGCGGGGGGCACGGCATAGAAGATCGCGATATGTTCGACCGTCTTTTCACAGCCCTGCGGTTCCAGCACGATGGCAAAGGTATGGTCGCGCTGCACGCCCAGCAGGACGTTGGGATAGATCGCGACATATTCCCCGCCCTCGTTCCATTTTTCGCTGAGGTCGGGGAAATCCGGCATCACCTCGCCCTTATCGCCTTTCAACTGGCGATAGACTAGCGTCCCTTGACCGGAATAAAGGCCGGGTTCCTCGATATTGTAATGATCCTCGAGCCGGGAATAGCTGTTCAGGCCGGGATGGACCCATGGCAGGTGATAGCTTTCGCAGTAATTCTCGACCGCGAGTTTCCAGTTGGTCTGCACATCCAGCGTGAAACAGGACACATCGCCGCCCAGATGCAGGGGCTGGTCGAATTCGCGCCAGCGATCCAGCAGATGGGCATGGGCGACCTCGAAATCCGGGGCGGTGCCGTCGATATTGGCAAAGACGACACCTTGCCAGATGTAGGACCGGATCGGGATCAGGCCCAAGGCGGCCATGTCGATATCATCATGCCTGTTCTGCCCCGGCCCGCCCACATGCGGCGTGGATTTCAGCGTGCCGTCCAGATCATAACACCAGCTGTGATAGGGGCAGCGGATCGCGCCCCTGATCTTGCCGGGTTTGTCGACGAGGATCATGCCCCGGTGCCGGCAAGTATTCTGGAAAACGCCAACTTCGCCGCTGCGGTCACGCAGGATCAGCAAGGGCATGCCGACAAAACTGACCGGCATTGCATCGCCCGGTTCAGGCACGTCCTTTTCAAACCCGATCCCGGCCCAGTTCCGGAACAGGACGGCGTGTTTTTCAGCCTCGAAAACGTCTGGGTCGATGTAATGCGCATTGGGCAGGCCATTGGCGACATTGACGGGCGTCATGACCGAAGCAAGCGGATCGTGTTTGTTCATGGGGCAACCTCCCGCACTAAAAGAACGCTGCCATTATGCGTGCAAGCGGGCGATTTCATTTGGCGCATAACGACGATTGGTAGCCCCGATTTGTCGCCTTTGGGCTAGGACAGGGCCGCCATGATCCCGCGCAGTTCGGCCAGCCCGCGCATCCGCCCGATCAGTGGATAGCCCGGCATCCCGCCCCGATGCAGAACGTGATACCGTTTGCGGGGCTGTCAACGGCGTTCATTATGCGGTCCGTACGTGGTCGGTTGGGATATGATGCAGCGCGGGCACAACGGCCTACAAACCGATCTGCAAATGGTCCTGGATAGCGATGGGATCGGCTGGTCCGAACCAGCGCCAGGTCTGATGCATGGTCCCGCCTCTGTCTTGGTCTGGTGATGGCGGTCGCAAGTGTACCGAAAATTGCCATACAGCTATCCGCAAAATCATATATGATTTGCTTTTTCGTATCTAATAAATAATATCAAATACGAAAATAGGTGAATCACCATGCCCACGACCCGTTCTAAATCAGATAGTCTTTATCAGACGGTCCGCCAGGATATTCTTTCGCTTGATCTCGAACCGGGGGCGCCGCTGCGTTTGCCAACCCTGTCAGAGCGGTATCGGATCGGGCTGACGCCGCTGCGTGAATGCCTCAACCGGCTGACCACGGAAAAGCTGGTGGTGATCGAACATAACAAGGGGTTTCGCGTGGCCCCGCTGTCGCGTGCTGACCTGCTTGACCTCGAACAGGCGCGCAATGCCATCGAAGGCGCGCTTTTCGTCGACTCCATCAGACAAGGCAGCGACACGTGGGAAGCGGCGGTTGTGGGGTCCTACCACCATTTATCCAAAACACCGTTTCCCTCTGTCCTGCAGGCGCCCGAGGATCTGGCGCAATGGACCAAGCGGCACGAGGCGTTTCACCGGGCGTTGATCAGCGGCGCGCCTTCGGTCTGGATGCACCGTTTCTGTGACCAGTTGGGCGATCAGCTGGGGCGCTATCATCTGTTCATCCAGAATGGTCTGCGGGAAATGTCAGTCACGCAGCCAGCACAGGCGTCGACCGCAGCGGCAACATTTTCCAAGGCAATGGAATTGGCCCCGCACACCGCACTGCACGATGCAGCACTGGCGCGCGATACCGATGCCGCCGCAGAGCTGTTCCGCGCGCATGCCAACCTGTCGATCCAGGCTTTTGAGGAACTGATACAACTGCTGCCCGCTGAAACGCCGGTCGGCACCCTCCTGCGGCACCCCACAAACGAGGCCAGCGCGTGACCGACGCCTATGATCCGGCGGGGGACGGCGCGCAAATGTCCTTTGCCCGCGACATGAGCTACGCCGATTACCTGTCGCTTGATCCAATTCTCGGGGCACAGAACCGGCTGTCCGACGCCCATGACGAGATGCTGTTCATCATCCAGCACCAGACGTCCGAGTTGTGGATGCGGCTGGCCCTGCATGAGTTATCCAGTGCCCGCACCGCCCTGATCGCTGATGATTTTCAGCCGGCCTTCAAGATGCTGACCCGCGTCTCGCGCATTTTTGACCAGTTGAACAATGCCTGGGACGTGCTGCGCACCATGACCCCCAGCGAATACACCGCCTTTCGGGACAAGCTGGGCGCGTCATCGGGGTTTCAGTCGCACCAGTATCGCCTGATCGAATTCATCCTGGGCAATCGCAACCGGGCCATGCTGAAAGTCCATGAACACCGGCCCGAACTGCATCACATGCTGGAACAGGAATTGCGGACCCGGTCGCTTTATCACGTGGTGCTGGACAAGCTTGCAGCGCGGCTCGACACCCGTTTTGACCCAAAGATTTACCGCATGGACCAGCCGCATCAGCATGACAACGCGGTGATGGCCGCCTGGACCACGATTTACCAGTCGCCCCGCGATCACTGGACCCTTTATGAACTGGCCGAGAAGCTGGTCGACCTGGAGGATTACTTCAGACGCTGGCGCTTCAATCACGTCACAACCGTCGAACGGATCATCGGCTTCAAACGGGGCACCGGGGGGACATCCGGTGTGAAATACCTACGTAAGATGCTCGAGGTCGAGCTTTTCCCAGAACTCTGGAACATGCGAGGGCGGTTATGATGAAAGATGTTGGTGTGACCCTGCCGATCAAGGAGAAATTCGTCCTGCCCGATGGGATGATCTATCTCGATGGTAATTCACTGGGGCCCTTGCCCAAAGGGGTGCATGACCGGCTGTCCGCCATGGTGACTGATGAATGGGGCCAGAACCTGATCAAGGGCTGGAACGTTGATGATTGGATGGGCCAGCCGATGCGCGTGGGCAATATGGTGGCCCGCCTGATCGGCGCGCCTGACGGGTCGGTCACGATGGGCGATACGTTGTCGATCAAGGTCTATCAGGCGCTGTCGGCGGCGGTGCAGATGCGCCCGGACAGGCGTGTGATCCTGTCCGATAGCGGCAATTTCCCGTCTGACCTTTATATGGCCGAAGGGCTGATCGCCCAACTGGATCGCGACTATGAATTGCGGATTGTCGCGCCTGAAGAGGTCGCGGGTGCCATGACCGATGACGTCGCCGTCGCCATGATCACGCAGGTCGATTACCGGACCGGGCGGATGCATGGCATGGCCGCGATCACTGCGGCGGCGCATGAAGCGGGGGCGGTGATGCTGTGGGATCTGGCCCATAGCGCTGGCGCAGTGCCTGTCGACCTGATCGCCTGCGCCTGCGAATTCGCGGTGGGCTGCACCTATAAATACCTCAACGGCGGCCCCGGTGCGCCGGCGTTCATTTATGCCCGCTCCGACATCGTGGACGACATCAGACCGGCCCTGTCCGGCTGGCTGGGGCACGATGCGCCCTTTGCTTTTGAGACATCCTATCGCCCGGCGCGCGATATCGAACGGATGCGGGTCGGCACACCGCCCGTGCTGCAGATGACAGCGCTGGAGGCCGCGCTGGAGGTCTGGGACGGCGTGGATATGCAACACCTGCGCGCGCGCAGTATCGCCCTGTGCGAGCTTTTCATCGCAGAGGTCGAGGCCCGCTGCCCCGCCCTGACCCTGCACAGCCCGCGCGACGCGACGATGCGCGGGTCGCAAGTGTCATTCGCGTTCGAACATGGCTATGCGGCAATGCAAGCCCTGATCGCACGGGACGTGATCGGCGATTTCCGGGCACCCAACGTGATGCGCTTCGGCTTCACCCCGCTTTATATCGACGAAAGCGACGTGCGGCAGGCGGTGGACGTTCTTGCGGATGTGCTGGACAACAGGCTTTGGGATGATCCCGCGTATCAACGGGCTGGGCGGGTGACGTGAGCGGGCCCGGTTTGACACAGTCGATTCTGGAATGTTAACTCGCCTGACCTGACCTGACCTGACCTGACCATGACAGGAACTGGCGAAGATCAAAGACAAACCGGTGCCCGGTTGGCCGTGGCCAAGAAATAGAAATTTATAGATATTTCTCTTAGTCTCTGGTTGTTTGCAGGCCACTTTCGCTTTCGTAAACTACGAAACTCGTGCGCCTGTCATTCTCGTAAGCATCAAACAAAAGAGGCGTGGCATTGTCCTCGGGAGATATGTTCAATCTCAAGGCAAGTGACAATGAACCCGAAACAATTGTTGGATTGCGGGTGGTGAAAGTAGAAAAAACGCACTTCGGACCCTGCTTGTCGACAAAACTTGTTTCGCAGAAGCCATCAGAATTGCATGCGGAACTGGACTTGTAGATCAGGGTTTGCTCGAGATTGATAACCTCATCGGCCTTTGAAAAACCTTGAGTGCATCCACAAGAACTCTCGCAAAGCTCAAAATCATCCATTTGCGCAGGAAGAAATTCCATCTCCGGTGAAAGTGATAAAATAGGAGCGGGCCTGCAACTCGATAGGACAAGTATTACTAGTCCAAATAGAATAAAGGGCTGCCCGATAGCAGACGACGTAACCCTAAGAAGCGTATTGTTCATCTTTTTTTCCGATAATCTCCAAGCCTACATAACCGGCTCTGCGATACAGCGGTAGACTGGCCGAGTGGCTTAGTCTCAGGCTTGTCGGCACAAGGTCAAATTCGCCCTCATTCGCCCTCATACGGGCTTTTCGCCGGCGCGCCAGCGTGATCCGTCCATTGGCGGCTTTGTGTCGCGCGGTTCCAGTGCAGTACCCGGTCGTGGTCGGGGTAGGTGACCACGTCGCCGGGTGATCGGGTGCCGATGACTAGGTATTTCACCTCTGTTTCGGTGCGGTTTTCCAGGCAATGGCCGATTGGGTCGCCGGCCTTGAAGGTGGCGGCGTCGCCGGGGTGCATCACGGTGCTACTGTCGCCTTCGTGCAGGGTGACTTTCCCTTCCAGCACATACACCATTTCATCCTCGCCCGCGTGCCAGTGCTTGATCGAGGATGACGATCCGGGCGGCAGGATTTCCACGAACGCACCGAACTGGGTCAGCCCGCCGCTGTCGCTGAACAGCAATGCGCGGTAGGGGCCGCAGGGATGCCCCACGCCATCGCTGGCGTCGGTCTTCGCGGTGTCCAGGGTAAATATGGGCATCACATTTTCCTTTGTTGAAGGCGTCTATATCCATCCTGCCTTAAATCTTAAGCGCGGTTAACAAACGCCACCGCCCGCGCCGTTAATCCCGCCAAATGTCGCCCAAGGGTCCGACGTTTTGCCGACGCAAATCCGACGCGATGCCGACAGCGCATATCCCGGCAAAATAGGGCGTTAACCCATGATTCGCCGAAAACCACGAAAAGCACCGTAGGGTGGGGGCTGCGCAACACCTACCGCACGGTGGCACCGGCTCATTCGGCGGCCTGCGCGTAATCCTCCATCGGGGGGCAGGTGCAGGTCAGGTTGCGGTCGCCCCAGACGTTGTCAACCCGGTTGACCGGCGGCCAGTATTTGTCGACCCGGAACGCGCCGGGTGGGAAGCATCCGACCTCGCGGCTATAGGGGCGGTCCCAGTCCTTGACCAGATCCTCCATCGTGTGCGGGGCGTTTTTCAGCGGGTTGTTTTCGGGGTCGATTTCGCCTTTTTCGATCTGGGTGATTTCCGCCCGGATCGCTAGCATGGCATCGCAGAACCGGTCAAGTTCGGCCTTGTTCTCGGATTCCGTCGGTTCGATCATCAGCGTGCCCGCCACGGGCCAGCTCATCGTTGGGGCGTGAAAACCACAATCTATCAAGCGTTTAGCGATGTCATCGACCGTCACACCTGCACTGTCTGCAAAGGGCCGGGTGTCGATGATGCATTCATGGGCCACGCGCCCGGTCGGGCCTTTGTAGAGCACGTCAAACGCCCCTTCGAGCCGTTTGGCGATGTAGTTGGCGTTCAGGATCGCGACGCGCGTTGCCTGTGTCAGGCCATCGCCGCCCATCATCAGGCAATAGGCCCAGGAGATCGGCAGAAGCGATGGTGACCCGAAGGCGGCTGCCGAAACAGCCCCTTCGCCGATGACGGGATCGCCGGGCAGGTGCGGGACCAGATGCTCCTTGACCCCAATTGGCCCCATGCCGGGGCCCCCGCCGCCATGGGGGATGCAGAAGGTCTTGTGAAGGTTCAGGTGGCTGACATCGCCGCCCAGATCACCGGGGCGTGACAGGCCGACCATCGCGTTCATGTTCGCCCCGTCGATATAGACCTGCCCGCCATGGTCATGGGTGATCTGACAGACCTCGATCACCGTCTCCTCGAACACGCCATGCGTGGACGGATAGGTGATCATGCAGCCGGCTAGATTGTCAGCGTGCAGTTCGGCCTTCGCGCGGAAATCATCAAGGTCGATATCGCCGTTTTCTGCTGATTTTACAGGGACAACCGTCCAACCGACCATATGGGCCGAGGCCGGGTTGGTGCCGTGGGCGGACATCGGGATCAGGCAGACATTGCGGTGCCCCTGACCATTGGCGCGGTGATAGCCCGCAATCGTCAAAAGCCCGGCATATTCGCCCTGCGCGCCGGAATTGGGCTGCATGGAAATGGCGGCATAGCCGGTGATGTCGCAAAGCTTGGCCGACAGATCGTCGATCATTTCGCGGTAGCCTTCGGCCTGATCGGCAGGGCAGTAGGGGTGCAGCAATGAAAACTCGCGCCAGCTGACAGGCATCATTTCGGCGGCTGAATTCAGCTTCATCGTGCAGGACCCAAGCGGGATCATCGCCCGATCCAGCGCGAGGTCGCGGTCGGCCAGACGCCGCATGTAGCGCATCATTTCCGTCTCGGCCCGGTTCATGTGAAACACCGGATGGGTCAGGAAATCGCTTTGGCGGACCAGCTTGTCGGGCATGTTGTAATGCGGTGTGTAATCTTTGTCTTGCCGTTCGATACCGAAGGCGCGCCAGACCTTTTCGATGGTGGCAGGCCGGGTGCGTTCATCCAGCGTGATGCCGACCTGCGTCTTGCCGACCGCGCGCAGATTGATCCCCTCATCGACCGCTGATTTCAGCACCGCAGCCTGCAGCGGGCCGACATCCACCGTGATCGTGTCAAAGAATGTGGCCGGGCGCACATCGAACCCGCCCTGTTTGAGGCCTTCGGCCAGCCGCGCGGTCTTGCGGTGGATGCGCTGGGCGATGGCCTTGAGCCCCTCTGGCCCATGGAACACCGCATAGAATCCGGCCATGACGGCCAGCAGGGCCTGTGCAGTGCAGACATTCGACGTCGCCTTTTCCCGGCGGATATGCTGTTCGCGGGTCTGCAGTGATAGCCGGTAGGCGCGGTTGCCGTGGCTGTCGATGGACACGCCAACGATGCGGCCCGGCATGGAGCGGGCATAAGCCTGTTTCGTCGCCATATAGGCCGCGTGCGGGCCGCCATAGCCGACGGGTACACCGAAACGCTGGGTGGTGCCGACGGCGATATCGGCCCCCATTGCGCCGGGTTCCTTAAGCAATGTCAGTGACATCGGATCGGCGGAGATGATGCCAATCGCCTTGTTTTCATGCAGTCTGGCGATTTCATCGGTGAAGTCACGCAAATGGCCGTATGTGCCGGGGTACTGAAAGATCGCGCCAAAGACGGCGCTGGCATCCATGTCATCAGGGTTGCCGACCGTGATTTCGATCCCCAGGGGCGCCGCGCGGGTTTTCATCACGGCGATGTTCTGCGGGTGGCAGTTTTCGTCGATGAAGAAACCTTTGACTTTCGATTTCGATACCCGCTGCGCCATGGTCATCGCCTCGGCGCAGGCTGTCGCCTCGTCCAGGAGGGAGGCGTTGGCGATTTCTAGACCGGTCAGATCGCTGACCATGGTCTGAAAGTTCAACAGCGCCTCAAGGCGCCCTTGGGAAATTTCGGGCTGGTAGGGGGTATAGGCGGTGTACCAGGCCGGGTTTTCAAGGATGTTGCGCTGGATCGCGGGGGGCGTGACCGTCCCGTGATAGCCCTGACCGATGAGCGAGGTCAGGACCTTGTTCTTGGAGGCCGTGACCCGCATGTGGTGCAGCAGTTCGCGTTCTGATTTGGGCTTGCCAAAATCCAGCTTTTGCTTCTGGCGGATGGCGGGCGGCAGCGTGTCGTCGATCAGGGCATCAAGATCCTTGGCCCCCACGATCTGCAGCATCTCGGCCATTTCGGCCGGTGACGGGCCGATATGGCGGCGGTTGGCAAAGTCGTAGGGCAGATAGTCTGTGGGGGTAAAGGTCATGATGTTGGTCCCTTAATCGATCATCGCTTTATAGGCGGCTTCGTCCATGTATTCGTCCATCTGGGACGTGTCAGACGGTTTGATCTTGAAAAACCAGCCATCGCCGGTGGCGTCATCGTTGGCGAGGCCCGGATTGTCGGCCAGTGCATCGTTCACTTCGACGACTTCACCGTCGATGGGGGCCAGGATGTCGGACGCGGCCTTGACGCTTTCGATCACCACGATTTCGTCGTCCTTGACGACGGTGGTTCCCACCTCTGGCAATTCGACAAAGACGATATCGCCCAGCTGGGTTGTGGCATGTTCGGTGATGCCGACGACGATCAGGTCGTCTTCGGCGCGCAGCCATTCATGCTCTGACGTATATTTCATTGGTGGTCTCCCTTGGTCTTACCGTTTGAAATTGGCTGGTGTGAACGGCATTTTCGTCACGGTCAGCGGCAGGCGTTTGTCCCGCAACTCCCCGTAGACGGTCGCGCCGGGTGTGGCATTGGCGGTGGCGACATAGCCCATCGCAACAGGGCCGCCGACGGTCGGGCCGAACCCGCCCGAGGTGATCATGCCGATCTGTGCATCGCTGTCGGTGTCCGCGAAGAGCGGCACGCCCTCGCGCATCGGCGCGCGTCCTTCGGGCAGCAGGCCGACCCGTCTGCGCGCGACCCCTTCGGCCAGTTCTGAAAAGATCGCGTCGGCCCCCGGAAACCCGCCAGCGCGGTCGCCACCGGCGCGGCGCACCTTCTGGATGGCCCATGTCAGCGCGGCCTGGACCGGGGTCGTGCCGGTGTCGATATCGTGCCCGTAAAGGCACAGCCCGGCCTCGAGCCGGAGCGAGTCGCGCGCGCCCAGCCCGATGGGTTCAACATCCGGGTGCGCCAGCAGGGCGCGGGCCAGATCGGTGGCGTTTTCGTTCGGGACTGAAATCTCGAAGCCGTCTTCGCCGGTATAGCCTGACCGCGACACCCAGCATTCGACGCCATTCAGCGTCAGCGTGGCCACATCCATGAACGCCATCGCGGCCGCGGCAGGGTTGAGGGAGGACAACACCGCCGCGGCCGCCGGCCCCTGCAAGGCAAGCAGGGCGCGGTCCGTGATTTCGGTGACTGTGACATCCGGTTCCAGATGCGATTTCATATTTGCGATATCGGCGGCCTTGCACGCCGCATTGACCACGACGAAAACATGATCGCCCCGGTTTGCCAGCATCAGGTCATCCATGATCCCGCCGGTTTCATTGGTGAAGAAACCATAGCGTTGGCGGTTTTCATCAAGGCCAAGGATATCGACCGGGATCAGTTGTTCCAGCGCGCTGGCGGCTGACGCGTAATCGCGGCCTTTGACGATGACCTGGCCCATGTGGCTGACATCGAACAGCCCGGCCTTGGCGCGGGTATGCAGATGTTCCTTCATCACGCCAAGCGGATATTGCACGGGCATGTCGTAGCCCGCAAAGGGCACCATCTTGGCACCCAGTTCCAGATGCAGGTCATGCAGCGGTGTTTTCAACAAATCCGACATTGGCGGCCTCTTTTCTTCCCGCCGATCAGATAGTCATATCTTCCGGCACCACTTCGGCGCAAAGGTGTGCCCTTTACGCGTGATGCCCCCTCTGTCCATGTGCCTGAGATTGCTATCCCTTCGGCGGGCACCTCATGTTCCGTGCCACTCTCCAGAGTCTTCGTATCGGCGTCGGTCCTTGGGCCTGAGAGTTTCCGGGGCGGTTGCTCCTTCGGCACCAGATTGACTGGTTCTCCCGACGTCGATTTCGGCGTGATGCTGCCCTGTTACAGACAGGCAAGCAAGAGCTTTGTTGTGTTTTCCTTTGTCATCGTGACCGGATTTCCGCCGGTGCTGGGATCCTTGAGCGCGCCTGCGACGATGCGGTCGATATCGGGATTGGTGACGCCGATGCCGCCCAGCGTACGCGGAATGCCCAGCGATGCGTTCAGGTCATCGACATAGGCGCAGAACCCGTCGAACCCGTCTGCAATGCCCAGATAATCCGCCGCCCGTCCGATGATATCGTTGATCGCGGGTTTGTTGAATTGCAGCACGGCGGGCATGCAAACCGCGTTGGTAGTCCCGTGATGCGTGTGGTGGATGGCCCCGATGGGATGGGACAGGGCATGGATCGCCCCCAGCCCTTTCTGGAAGGCGGTTGCCCCCATGGCGGCGGCGGACATCATATGCGCGCGCGCCTCGATATCGGTGCCGTCGGCGTAGGCGCGAGGCAGATATTCCTTGACCAGCCGCATCCCTTCCAGCGCGATGCCTTGTGACATGGGGTGGTAGTGGGGGGAACAATACGCCTCAACACAATGGGCAAAGGCATCAAGGCCCGTGCCTGCGGTGATGAACCCGGGCATCCCGACGGTCAGTTCCGGGTCGCAGATCACGACGCTGGGCAGGAATTTGGGGTGGAAGATGATCTTTTTCTCTTCCGTTTCGGAATTGGTGATCACCGATGCGCGCCCGACCTCCGACCCGGTGCCGGCGGTGGTGGGCACTGCGACGATGGGCGCGATGGCGTCCGCATCCGCACGTGTCCACCAGTCGCCGATGTCTTCGAAATCCCACAGCGGGCGGGTCTGACCGGCCAGGAACGCCACCAGCTTGCCAAGGTCGAGGCCAGAGCCACCGCCAAAGGCAACCACCCCGTCATGCCCGCCTTCCTTGAAGGCTTGCACCCCTGCGGCGGCGTTCTTTTCATTGGGGTTAGGGTCCACATCGGCAAAGATCGCACGGCCAAGCCCTGCGGCCTCAAGCAGATCAAGCGTGCGGGTTGTGATCTCCATCCCGGCCAGTCCGTGATCGGTGACCAGCAACGGTTTCTTGATCCCGGCGGCGGCACAGGCATCGGCGATTTCGGCGATGCGCCCGGCGCCGAAGCGGACGGAGGTTGGGTAGGACCAGTTAGCGGTAAGCGACATGATTTATGCCTTCTTGAGGTGGTAGGATTTCGGACGTGTCAGGTTGTGATAACCGATGATGGACAGACCGCCACCGCGCCCGGTGTCCTTGCAGCCGGTCCAGCACAGACCGGGATCAAGGTAATCGGCGCGGTTCATGAAGACGGTGCCGGTTTCGATCTGATCGCCAATCGCCTCGGCCCTTGCGACATCGTTTGTCCAGACCGATGCGGTCAGCCCATAGGGGCTGTCGTTCATCAGGCGGATCGCTTCGGCGTCGTCTTTCACCGGCATGATGCCGACCACGGGGCCGAAACTTTCTTCGCGCATGACGCGCATGTCGTGGGTCACGTTTGTCAGGATTTGCGGCATGAGGTATGCGCCGCCATCCTGCGGGAAGCGGGCAGGGTCGATATGGGCGGTGGCCCCGGCGGCGATAGCCTCTGCCCTCTGGGCGCGAACCGCATCGGCAAAGCGCACATGCGCCATCGGTCCCAAGGTGGTTTCGGGGTCGAGCGGGTTGCCGAGGACGTAGCCATTCACGATCTCGATCGCCTTGGCCACGAAGGCATCGAAATGCTGCTCGGCCACATAAATGCGCTCAATCCCGCAGCAGCATTGGCCGGAGTTGAACATCGCCCCGTCGATCAGGGTATCGACCGCCGCGTCGAGGTCGGCATCGTCGCAGACATAGCCGGGATCCTTGCCGCCCAGTTCCAGCCCGATGCCGGTAAAGGTCCCGGCGGCTGCCTGTTCAATCGCTTGCCCGCCGCTGACGGAACCGGTGAAATTCACGAAGCCGAATGACTTGGCGGCGATCAGGTCGGATGTTGTCTGGTGGTCCAGAAACACGTTCTGGAATACGTCCGCTGGCACGCCCGCGTCGTGGAACGCCTGCGCCATGCGTTCACCAACCAGCGGGGTTTGCGAGGCGTGTTTCAGCATGACCGTGTTGCCTGCGATCAGGGCGGGGGCGACCGTGTTGATCGCGGTCATGTAAGGGTAGTTCCACGGGGCCACGACCAGAACGACGCCGTGCGGCACCCGTTTGATAACGCGCCTGAAATGCTCGCTATCCTCAATGGTGATATCGGCCAGCGCGTCGTCCGCGATCCGCGCCATATAGGTGGCGCGTTCGTTGAACCCGCCAAATTCACCGCCATAGCGGATCGGGCGGCCCATCTGGTGGGCTAGTTCAGGCACGATGTCGTCGTTCATTTCACCAACGCGGGCGACACCCGCCTGCACCAGTGAGACCCGTTCGGACAGAGGCCGCGCCGCCCATGCCGATTGCGCGGCTTTGGCGCGCGCGGCGGCGGCTTGCGCGGCATCGGCGCTGAGCGTCGGCCGTTCCGCGTGAACCGAGCCGTCAATGGGGGAGATGCAGGTGATCATGATGGCTCCTTAGGGATTGGTTGACCAAAAACCAGCATCAGCGCCTCATAAACGACCACGAATTCGCGTTGACCATAAGATGTATCTGCAGGCGGTTGATGATGCGTTTCGGGCAGCTTGGAAAGAGCGGGCAACAGTGTTTCATGTAGCGCGTCCACATCTTCGACATCGATGTAATAGCCTTGCTGTCGCGCCGCGTCGTTCATGTCACCGCGCGCCATGATCAGGCGGATTGTGGCACCATCCCGGCGCAGATAGGCAAAGCCGTCAAAGGCCGCCACAAGTTCAAAACCCAATACATCCTGAAAAAATGCGGTTGCCGCCGGAACATCGGTGACAGGCGCAAGCGGGGTCAGGTCGATCAGTCTGGTCATTATGCCCGCTCGAACCCCCTTGCGATTTCCCAGTCGGTGACGACGCGGTCAAATTCTTCCTGCTCCCATTCGGCGCAGCGGGTGTAATGGTCGATCACATCGTCGCCCATTGCCTCGCGCAGGAACGCCGAATTGCGCAAAGTCTCTGTCGCGGCGCGCAAGGTCTGGGGGATATCCGCCGCCTTGGCGTCTTCGTAAACGTCGCCTTTGGTGGGTGGAGCTAGGTCCATCCTATCCTCGATCCCCTTGATGCCGGCTGCCAGCATGGCCGCCTGAGCCAGATAGGGGTTCAGGTCGGACCCGCCGATGCGGCATTCGACGCGCACGCCCTTGGTGCCATCACCACAGAGGCGAAAACCGGCGGTACGGTTATCGACGGACCAGACGGTTTTGGTGGGCGCAAAGGTGCCTTTGGCGAACCGTTTGTAGCTATTGATGTAGGGGGCCAGAAAGAAGGTGTAATCGGGGGCATAGGCGATCAGTCCGGCCATGTAGTGTTTCATCAGGTCGGACATGCCCAGATCAGCGTCGGCGTCATAGAATGCCGGTTCCCCGTCCTTCCAGAGCGACTGATGCACGTGGGATGAACTGCCGACTTTGTCGTGGTGCCATTTCGGCAGGAATGTCGCGGCGTGACCGTGCGCCCATGCGATTTCCTTGATCGCGTTCTTGGCGATGCTGTGATGGTCGGCGCAGTCAAGGGCCGGGGCGTAGCGGATGTTCAACTCTTCCTGCCCTGTCTCGGCCTCGCCCTTGGTGTTTTCAATAGGCAGACCGGCAGCGAACAGTTGATTGCGGATCGGGCGCATCACATGTTCTTCCTTGGTGGTCTGCAGAATGTGGTAGTCTTCGTTGTAACCGCTGATCGGCATCAGATCGCGAAAGCCATCCTTGCGGATCTCGTCAAAGGATTTTTCGAACAGGAAGAACTCAAGTTCGGTCGCCATCATGGCATCAAAGCCCATGTCCTTGAGCCGTGCGACCTGCTTTTTCAGGACGGCGCGGGGATCGTGTGGCACGGGTGCGTGGGTGTGGTGATCAAGGATATCGCAGAGCACCATCGCGGTGCCCTCCAGCCACGGCGTGAGCCGAAGGGTGCTCAGGTCCGGGGCCATGATGTAATCGCCATAGCCCTTTTGCCAGCTTGTGGCGGCATAACCATCAGGCGTCGCCATCTCCAGATCGGTGGCCAGCAGGTAGTTGCAGCAATGGGTTTCCTTGAACGAGGTTTCGACAAAGTTGGCGGCGTGAAACCGTTTGCCCATCAGGCGCCCTTGCATATCCACAAAGCAGGTCAGAACGGTGTCGATACTGCCATCGCTGACACGGGCTTTGAGATCGTCGAAGGTCAGGTTACCGGGCATGAGACTATCCTTTGTCGAAATGGCGCTCCGGGCTTGACCCGGGACACCTGCGTGGGGTCTGGTTGAGGTCCCGGGTCAAGCCCGGGACGCCGGTCAGGTGTAGCGGTAAGGCCGTCCTGCCTTTTCCATATCCGCGTTGTACTGTTTGAAGATATCGACGACCTTGCGCTTGGTGTCGCTTTCGGCGGCGATTTCTTCCCAGAATTCGCGTGCCGCAGCCTCGACCGTGGCCCATTCCGCATCGGGGATCGTGGTCAGTTCCAGCTTGGTGCCGTTCACACGCAGGTTCGCCTCGCCACCCCAATACCAGTGCTGGCGGTAGTAATGCGATTGTTCGCAGCAGACCTGGAACAGGGTTTGCAGGTCTTCGGGCAGTTCGTTCCAGCGGTCCATGTTTGCAAAGAAATGCCCGATCCACGCGCCCGAGATGTTGTTGGTCAGGAAGTAGTTGGTCACGTCCGCCCAGCCGACGGTGTAATCCTCGGTGATGCCCGACCATGCGATGCCGTCCAACTCGCCCGTCTGGACCGCGACCTCGATATCCTCCCATGGCAGGTTGACCGGCACGACACCGAATTGCGCCAGGAACCGGCCTGCGGTGGGGAAGGTGAAGATGCGCTTGCCTTCCAGATCGGCCAGCGACCGGATCGGGTCCTTGGTGGCGAAATGACAAGGGTCCCAGGCACCGGCGCTGATATGCTTGACGCCGACAGCGGCGTATTCTTCGGCCCAGATTTCGTTCAACCCATACTGGTTGAACAGCACCGGCACGTCGAGCGAGTAGCGCGAACCGAAGGGGAAGTAGCCGCCGAATACGGTGACTTCGGTGGGTGATGCCATGCTGTCATCATCCGATTGCACCGCGTCGATGGTGCCCCGCTGCAGCGCTTGAAACAGCTCACCCGTGGGCACCAGTTGGTCGGCATAAAAAAGTTCGATCTGCATCCGGTCGCCTGCGATCTTGTTGAACATGGCGATGGCGGGGTCGATCACCTCGGCCGCGAGGGCGGCACCTGCATAGGTCTGCATCCGCCATGTGATCGTGCTTTGCGCGAGCGCCGGGGCGGCCAGCGTGGCCGGGGCGGCTATGGCGGCCCCTTTGATAAACTTGCGTCGTGTCGTCATCACTTTTCTCCTTGTTGGGTTATGCCGGGTTGGCCCGGTCTGTTTTTCATTTTCCGTAAACGTAGCCGGGCAGCCATGTGGCAAGTCCCGGAAAGATCATCACCAGTGCCAGCGCGAACACCATCACCAGCACGAAGGGCGTGATGGAGGCGTAGATGTCGCGCAGCGCAATTTCCGGCGGGGCCATGGCCCGCATCAGGAACAGGTTATAGCCGAAAGGCGGGGTCATATAGGCGATCTGTGTCGTGATCGTATAAAGGATACCGTACCAGATCAGATCAAACCCCAGCGCGCCGACCAGCGGCACATATAACGGGGCGACGATGACCAGCATCGCGGTGTCATCCAGGAACGTGCCCATCAGGATAAAGCTGAGCTGCATCAGGATCAGGATCATCCATGGGCTGAGGTTGAGTTGTTCGGTGAACAGGCTTTCGATGGCCTTGACCGCGCCCAGCCCGTCGAACACCGCGCCAAATGCCAGTGCGGCCAGGATGATCCACATGAACATGCAGGTGATGCCCAGCGTGTTGCGGACCGAGTTTTCAAAGACCTCGCGCGTCATCCGCCCTTTGACGATTGCCGCGACCAATGCCGCCAATGCGCCAATGGCGGAGCTTTCGACCAGCGACGTCCAGCCGTTGACGAACGGCACCATCATCACCGCAAAGATCACCAGCGGGAGCAGACCCGCCCGCAGCAGCCGCAGCTTTTCCGCGCGGGGCATGGCCCGATCCTCTGCGCTGAGAGCGGGGCCAAGGGCCGGGTTGATCCGGCAGCGGATCGCGATGTAGGCGATGAAAAGCGCGGCCATCATCAGCCCTGGAATGACCCCGGCCAGCCAAAGCTGGCCAACGGGTTGCCGCGCGATCATCGCATAAAGCACCAGCACGACAGATGGCGGCACAAGGATACCGAGGCTTGACCCGGCCTGAATGACCCCGGTCACCATCCTTTTGTCATATCCGCGTTTGAGCAGTTCCGGCAGGGCGATGGTCGCCCCGATGGCCATGCCCGCCACGCTCAGCCCGTTCATCGCGGAAATCAGCACCATCAACCCGATGGTCCCGATCGCCAGCCCGCCGCGCAGGCCGCCCATCCAGACATGGAACATGCGGTAAAGATCATCGGCGATTTTGCTTTCCGACAGCACGTAGCCCATGAAAATGAACATCGGCAGGGTCAGCAGCGGATACCATTTCATCAGCTTCATCGCCGCTGAAAAACCGATATCGTGGCCGCCATTGTCGCCCCACAACAGCAATGCAGCGACAACCGCCACAAAACCGATGGCCCCGAACACCCGCTGCCCTGTCAGCAGCATCAGCATCATGGTGGAAAACATCAGGGTCGCGATCACTTCATACGACATCAGATCGTTTCACCCTTCAGGCGCAGCACATCCTTGAACAGTTCCGACAGGCATTGCAGGATCATCAGGAAAAAGCCCACGATCATCACGGTCTTGATCGGCCACATATAAGGCCGCCATGCGGAGGAAGAGCGTTCCATGCGCCCGATCTCCTCACTCCCGGTGATAAGGCCCGCGAAGAACGAAAACGGTTCAGTTTTCCAGTAGCCCAGCGAATAGGCGGTCGACCCGACCGCGCCATAAAGCAGGACACACAAATAGAAGATCAGGAACAGAACAGTGACCAGATCGAACCACGCCTTGCGCCGCACCGACCAGCCGCCATAAAGCAGGTCCATCCGTACGTTCGACCCAAGCTGGATCGAATAGGGCCCTCCCAGAATGTAATAGGCGACCATGGCGAACTGCGCCATTTCCAGCGTCCAGAGCGAGGGCAAAAAAAACGTCTTGCTGATCGACGACCACAGCAGGATGCCCATCAGGACAAACACGCCATACATCATGATCCGCCCGACGCGATAATTCACGGCGTCAACCGCCGTGATATAGCCATGCATCAGGCGACGCACTGCACAGACCCCGCCGCATTTGTTCTGCCAAAGGCATCGGCGATCCAGCCTGCAAGCATGTCCGCCATTGCGACCTGTTGTGTATGGGTGCGGATCAAATCATTGCGGATTTCCAGCATGACATTCAGATGGTTCCCGGGCAGGGCGTGTTCCCTGAGCGTATGGGTCACCCCATGCGCGGGGCCGTAGGGTTCGTTGCGGCGCAGATCGGCGCTGGTATGGTCGGCGGCACAGGCCAGCATCGCGTCGGCCAACCGAGCGTCGCTATCATGCACGACCCCAATTTCCACTTTGCGGGCCTCGCCGTGATAGGTAGGGGTGAAGCTGTGCAAAGTCACGATTACCGGGTTCGGCGTCTGTGCGACGGTTTTCGACAGACAGTCCCGAAACGGGGCATAATAGGTCGCGACCCGCATCGCCTTATCCTCCGGCGACAGGTTTTGATTGCCTGGAATGACATGAACCTCACTTTTTTCCGGCATCGCATCGGGTGCATCGGGCGGTCGGTTACAGTCATAAACCAACCGCGATAGGACGCCCGCGATCAATGTGGCGTCCAGCTTGTGCGACAGGTGTTCGGCGACAGCCATAGCGCCCGGATCCCAGGCAACATGACTTTGCAGGACATCGCCGGACAGGCCCAGATCGAAAAATATTGATGGTATGTAATGGGTTGCATGCTCGCACACCAGAATAGTCGAGGATGCCCCCTGTGGGTTGATCGGCGCGACCGGTCTTGCATTCTGACTTGCGACATCGTGATTCATTGCGACCCCCAAACACAAATTGCTTGCGCCCGGCGGTTTTTGTCAACAGAATTGTGAAAAATTTATCACAACAGAACTAGTCTGGTAATTTTTCGATCAAACGAAAGGCGGTCATGCCTGACGCAACGCTGACAATCTCGGATCGTATCCAGCAAAAGCTGGATGATCTGACACGGGCAGAGCGGCAGTTGGCGCATTCGATCCTTGAAAACTACCCCGCCTCTGGCCTTGGGCCACTGGCCGCACTGGCCCGTGACGCGCAGGTGTCCGTCCCGACTGTGGCCCGCATGGTGCAAAAGCTGGGCTTCAAAGGTTACCCCGAATTTCAGGCCGAACTCCGCGAGGAATTGCGTGCCAAGGCCAAAAGCCCGATCGCCAAGCACGATACATGGGCTGATGGCGCGCCGTCCGGCCATATGCTCAACCGGTTCACCGACGCCGTGATCGACAATATCCGGCACACGCTGGGCCAGATCAATCCAGCCGCTTTTGATGAGGCATGTGATCTGGTGGCAGACAAGGCGCGGCATCTGTACATCGTCGGCGGGCGCATCACGCATACGATGGCCGAATATCTGTTTTTGCATATGCAGGTGATCCGGCCGAACCTGACCCATATCCAATCCACATCCAATACCTGGCCGCATCACCTGCTGGATATCAGCGAAGAGGATGTGGTCGTGGTTTTCGATGTGCGCCGTTACGAAAACAACACCCTGAAGCTGGCCGAGATGGCCCATGCCAAGGGCGCGAAGCTGATCCTGTTTACCGATCAATGGCGGTCACCGATCCATCAATTGGCCGATATCAGCATTAGCAGCCGCATCGTCGTTCCCTCCGCATGGGATTCCGCAGCAACAACCTTGTTGCTGGTCGAAACCATGATCTCGACCGTGCAGAACCTGAACTGGGATGAAACCAAGGCGCGGATGGAAGAACTGGAGGATATGTTCGACCAGACGAAACTGTTCCGGAAGTTTACCTGAGCGGCGGTTCGCGTAGGTCCCGATTACGCAAGGATGCCGCTCTCAATCATCTACGCAAGCCGCTGTCGACCCAACGCCGAAAAGATCGAACGGAAAACTTCTTAGAAGCTCACACCTCACCGCGGTGCGATGTCTGGCGGGCGATGCCGCAGATCTGCCAGCAGGCCGTCGCGACGCGATGCAAAGTCTTTGGGCTGCGGGTCTTCTCGCCAGCTCCAGGACGGAGGTCTTTCAAACGGGCGCGGGCTGACAGCGTCCAAACCATGATCCATAAAAGCCTGCAGGATTGCGAGCGATGACAGATTGAAATGTTCCGAGCCCCACACAGGATTGTCCGCTGTTGGTACCGGAATGCGCCAGACGAAGCGGCCTTCATCCCAAAGCAACCAGTGCAATCCGTTGCCCCTGATATGGAGTGTCACCTGCTCCCACGGCGCTACAAGAACGCGCCCTTTGCGCCAGGTGAAGACGGCACGCGTATCCCGGTCAAACCAAATCAGCGCATGCCTTGGCGTCAAAAGGACCCAGCCCAATGCGAGACCAGCAATCAATAGAAATACACAAGCCAAGCCCGCCCGAATGATAAGATTTTCTGGCCCATTGGCGACAATGGTCCGTCTGTAGTGCAAATACTCAACATAGGTCAGAGCCTTGTCGGGATAGACATATCGCAGTGTCGTTTCGCTGGTTTCACTGATGGTTCTGACCACATCCTGCTCGCCAAATCGCAACAACATGTCATCAAGATCGGCGACCCATTCAATCTGGGCCTGTCGATAGGCCTGTCGTTCAGCCTGAAAAAACCAAAGTGGAACGAGCAACAACGCAATTGCCATCGGCAGAACCAGCAGAAAGCGCCCCTTTTGCATGCTGTCCTGCGTCGATAAAAACTGCGCATCTCCCGACACAAAGGGTCTAGGTGCCAGCTGGGTCGGATCAGGCGCGATGCGCCGCAGATCGCCGGCCTTGCTGGAAAGACGAATGGGGACGCTTTGATTTGATGACATTCCAAGGCCCGGCGCGATTTGAACATGTATGGTAATGTCAGACCGCGCTCATCGGGTCGAGAGTGGCAGGCCAGATTGATGTGGACCGGAAGGTATTCTCACAGGTCGCTAATAGCTTGGTTTCAAAAGGCAATTGGCAAAGAAGGGCTGTCTATACTGCCAAGCGGAACTAAACGGTCGTGGGCACTCCCTCACAAAACCAGTAGCAAGCCCTTGATTGCTTGCCAATCAAGCCTCACAAACCATTGCGTGGGAGAATTTCCCAAAATGCCAGCCGAGAGTGCATGAAATGCCTGAATCACGCGAACAGAGCTTTCTACAGGCGCTGAGCTTTCTTTCGCCCGAATTGCGCAGGGCGCTGGCGGCTGCCCCGGATGGTACAGGATGCGGGGCTTTGCCGCGTCGCCAGGTGGCGCTGCTTTGGTGCGATATCTCGGGCTTTTCCCGCCACACGGCGGAGTTTCTGTCAGCTGGCGCCGAAGGCGTTGACCGCCTGCATCGTGAAATCGATACGCATTACGACAAACTGATCGAGACCATCCTGTCGCATGGTGGCGAACCGGTTACTTTTGTGGGGGACGGGCTGCTTTCGGTATGGCCGGTCGAAGCCGGCGGGATGGCCGCCGCCGTCGAAAGCGCAATCGGGACGGCCTGCGCGCTTGTCCGGTCGCGGGCAAATGGTGACGCGCGGTTCAATCTCAATCACCATGTTTCGTGTGGCGAGTTCCAGACAGTGGAGCTTGGCGGTCGGCATGGCCGGTGGCTCTCGACCTCAGTGGGATCGGCGCTCAAGGAGCTGGAGCGCATTGCAGATATCAAGGCACCCAACGAGGTTGTTCTGACGGCTGAAGCCGCCACATTTTGTGCACTTGAGGCGGTCTCTGCACCGATGGGTCGCTACGGGGCCCGAAGGCTCCTGCGTCCTCAAGCTTCGAGGCGGCTGGGCAAGACATCACTTGCAGTCCCACCGCCCGCCGCCTGGAACGCGGCCCTCGCACGCATGCCGCGATTTGCTGCAGGTTGGATTGAAACAGTTGGCCTGAAATATCTGGCTGAACTGCGTCCGGTGACCTCAGTCAGCGTTGTCTTGCATGGTTTTGATCAAAGTGCGGTTGGTGGGGCCAATCGGCTGAACGAGGTTGTGCAGAGTATTCAGGACATCGTGCATCGTCGCGACGGGTATGTGGCAGAGGTGACTGTGGATGAAAAAGGCGTGTCCGTCCTGATCACGTTTGGCACGCCGCCTGATGCGCATTCCGACGATCCACTGCGCAGCGTTCTATCGGGCCGCGAGATCCTCGAGGCGTTGTCGCAACGGGGGTTGCGATCCAGTGTGGGGGTTGCAACGGGGCGAATGCTCTGTTGCATCGTCGGCAACGCGGATCGTCGCTGTGATCTGGTCTTGGGCGATGCGTTGATCCGGTCCACGCGATTGGCGACCACCACGCAAAGCGGAATGCTTGTCGACGAGACAACGATGCAGGCCACGCGGAATATGATGTCCTACGGGGCAGAGCCGTTGATGCTGCTGTTCAAGGGTGCATCACGAGAAGCGCCTGCGTGGGCACCGCAGCTTGATCAGCAATATGCAAGAGCCTCTGAGGAGATTTCAGGAAGAGATCGCGAAATTGCCAAATTGCTGGATTGTTGGAACCAACGCGCCGGAGACGACATCCGTCATGTTGTGATTGAAGGTGAGTCCGGGTTGGGCAAGACCAGCCTTGCGCTACAACTGAGGGATATCGTCACCCTGAGCGGTGGTCAGTTCAAGTTCGAAGCGGCCTCTGCCATTGAGCAGGACGCACCGTTCAGCGCATTGCGGCGTTTGGTGATGGAAAGCCTGGATGTTCTGCCCCTGATGTCCGCAGAGGCGCGTCAAAAGGCAATTATGGCCAAACTGCCAGAACGGCTGCGCGCGGCTGCACCGTTTCTGAACGCTGTGTTCCCCAGCGGGCTTGAAGAAACAGAATTTACGGCCACCTTAACCGGTCAGGCGCGCGCCGAACACATTCAGGGCTTCGTGGTGGACTTGCTGTTTGACGCATTTGCAGGACAACCGACCTGCCTGTGTGTTGATGACGCGCAATGGCTGGATACTGAGACGCATCACGTGCTCGCGCGGTTGGCGAAATCTGCACCGGATTTGATGATTGTCATTCTGGCACAGCCAAAGCAGACCGGCAGTTGGTCCGCGTTTGCCGATGATGCCGGTTTTACCCATCTGAGCCTTGGCCCCCTGTCTCAAGACGGCCTGTTGCAATTGATTGTTCGGAACCTTGGATGCGACAGCGTTGATCAAGGCCTTCTTGAGCAGATCAGCGTGCAGACTGAGTGTCACCCATTCTACACCGCTGAGGTATTACGGAACCTGATGGCGGCTGATGCTGTCGTTATCAGCAATGGTCAGGCATCGCTGGCCCGCGCCGATGCGTTGGCCACGGCGGCATTGCCTGACACGGTTCATGGGATGGTCCTGCAAAGGCTCGACAAGTTGGAACCGAGCGATCAACTGTCGCTCAGGGTCGCGTCCGTCGCTGGTCTGAGCTTTCCGACAAAACTGGTGTGTGCGCTGGATCCGTTGGAGCGTTCTGCCAAAGACATGTCGCAGCAATTGGACCACCAGGTGACACAAGGGTTCCTGCGTGTCCAAAACGCACAGAACAGTCCCGGCTTTGCGTTCTCTCACGGGATCGTTCGCGAGGTTGCCCATAGCCAACTGCCCCGGGCCCAAAGCCGCCGGTTACACGCAAAGGCCGCAGAATGGATCGAACGCCACTCCGGGGAAGACCGCGCAAGCCGATTATTGGAGCTTGCACACCACTGGATGGAAGCAGGGCTGCGCCCGCGTGCTGTTTCTTGCCTTGTGGAAGAAGCATTGCGTCTTTTCAGCCAGGGTTTTGCCGTCGATGCGGTTCAGGTTGGTTTGCGCGCAATGCGTGTTGCTGGCGTGGATGTACCTGAGGGTCCCGAAGCCCTGAACGAGGCGACGCAGCGCAACATGGCCGTTGTTGCGGAACTGACCGAAGGCCGGCATCCGACCGAGCTTCTTACCAAAATGCGGCAACCGCCAGCTGATCTGTTGCTGAAGTTTCAAACCATATTGTCCACGGCCCCGTTTGCCTTTCAATCCAACCAGTTTCCGGTTTTTGCATGGGCATCTTCGGCAGCGATGCGCCTTGTGATGGAGAATGTCGCAGGCCCGCCGCATGCATTTTCGATGTATTCCATCGTGCAGTCCCTGTTGACCGGCGACAGGGCGGCCGGTGCGGCCTGGTCGCGCGCAGCCCTTGATCTGGATGCGGCAACGGAAGGGAATGCCCTACCTGCCGCGGCCTTTATTGATATGTGGTTTCATGGTCATTGGCGCGATCCGCTGCAAGAAAGCGTTGAAACCAACCGTATCGCGGTCGAACGCGCTTTGGCCGATAACGACCTGCAATATGCCAGCTACAACATTGCCGGGGGCGTCATCCTGAAGGCGGCGTTGGGCTATCCCTTGGCTGATGTCATCTCGCAGGGCGCGCAAGCCTTGCAGCACCCGTTGCATCGAAACGCGCTGGTGCATGTCCATCTGGAAATGCAGTTTGCACGCGCGCTGCGCGGCGAAACGCATGATTTGCTGTCATTGTCTGACGAGAAACTCAACGAGGACAAAGACATCGGCTGGGTCACCGAAACCGAGTTTGCCAATCAGATCGGTTTCTACCTTGCCACGCGGGCGCGCTTGCATCGCCATGCTGGCGATTGGATAGGTGCGTTGGACTGGTACGAGCGCGTCCTGCCCGTCCGCCCAGCGATCGCCGGTCAGATGATCGAATTTGACCTTGTTCTGCATGCCGTGCTGGCGCGTTTGGGCCAAGTATTGGCCGATCCTGCCGTTTTGGATGCGCAGCGCAGCGCAATTGAAGCTGAGCTATCACAGCTGACCGATTGGAGCGCTATTCACCCGCAAAACTTTGGGGCGAAGGCCGAGATGGCCAATCTGGTGTGGGCTGGTATTGAGGGTGATGCCGGTGCCGCTGACGGCCTCGCCACACTTGCCCGGGCGGGCGATACACAGCATTGGTTGCAGGATCGCGCCCTTGCCTTTGAATACGCGGCGCGACTGCAGCCTGACACCGGTCGGGTCAATGACGCCATTCAGGCCTATAAAAACTGGGGTGCGTTGGCCGTGGCCCAACGGTTTGCAGAGCGCGGGTTGAACTAACCACCCTTCAACCGTTGCGCCGCATCAGCATGGCGCTGGCATGCATATCCGGGCCAAGGCATAGGATAACGACCCAATCCTGCGTGAACTCGGGCGAGTTTTGCATGCCCCAGGACAGATTGAACAGGACACTGCATTGCACGATGTTGGCATATTGCTTGATCGTCTGGACGTAACAGCCCGGTTTGATGACACTCGTCCAGTGTTCCATCAGTTTGGTGCTGGCCTGATGGGTCAAAAGGCAGACATCCTTTGCCTCAAGCCGATTGCGTTTGAGCAATGCGGTCACGGCCTCGGGCGATTTGTTAACGCCAAACTCCGTAAATCCTTCGATGCCTTTTTGCGTGATGTGGAAATAGGCGTGCGAATACTCTGCCGCCTCGGCCCTGCTGAACTGCGAGCGTGCATCTGCAAAACCTTCGGTAATCACATCCGACGCCATATACATGGAACCGTAATAGGACGTATCGGCGATGGTGATCTGGTCGACGAACTCCCATTTCGATCCATTGTCAGATGGCCCGATCACACAGGCGGCAGCGCCATCAGCAGCTGAAATGGATTGCGGTGTCTTGTAGTCAACATAGCGGGTCCAGTTGTCACCCAACGCAACCAGAATGTATGTCGCCCGTCCAGCACGGATCAGCGCATCCGCCATCATCATGCTGGCATTGAATTGCGAAAAACTGTTTTGCAGTGGCAAGGGCCAGGCCCGGGACGGCAGACCAAGGCGCTGATGCAAATCGCTGATCGTATTCGGTGTGCGATAGTCGCCCACTGACCCGTCACCCAGCAACAGATCAATCTGATCAGGGCGTATCCCTGCATGATCCAGGGCAAGCTTTGCCGCCGGTAGCATGATGTCGATCATCTTTTCGCCATCAGACAGCACGTGCCGTTTTTCATAGCCGGCAAACAGTTCCGATCCTGCCGGGTCATTTTCCTTCAGCCAGTCAAAAATCGGATCATCATTCAACCTGATTTTCCCCGGAACAGTGTGACCCGTTCCCAGGATACGCGGTACAAATCTACTCATTCACTATCCCTGTTCTTGCAACCAGCCTGGGCTGTCCATACCAAGCTTACCCAACGCGATTTCAGAAGTCTGGAACGCCCCCTCGACCCAGGTTTGCACGGTCGAATAGGCTTCGCCAACAATGAATGCATTCACGCCGTCAACCGGCTGCGGCATCTTCTCGACCACCTCCCAGGATTTATAGCCCGGGTTCCAGAAATGCACGGCACCGCCATAAGGCGCATTCATCCAGTCCATGAAGGCCGCATCAATCGGGAACGGCGCACTGGCGACCCGGTGCATTTCCATCAACTGACGATGCATTTCGACCACCATTTCGTGTGGCGCCTTATGGTCCTCCCAATTCTTGCGCCGCCGTTCGCCCAAATGGTCCTTGGGCGTGATCCATTCATCATGCCGGCTTTCAAACGGTCTGGCCCCGAACCCGCTCTGTGCGGCATCCCGCGGCCCCAAAGGCCCGATCTGATACCCACCCCAGAAACTGGAACTGGCCTGATCGTTATAGGCCATGATTGCGGAATAGCTGTCGTCATTGGTGGACCAGTAATAGCACTGGCGCACCGGAATATCGGTCAGTGACCGGCCCTCCTTCAGCCCACACTGTTCCTTCCACCATGGCGTTTCATAAATCAGGAACAGCTTGTAGAGCGGGATACCTTCGACGGCATGCAGCAGCTGCTGGACCTCGGGTGCCCGTTCAGGATCAAGCACGGGGCCCGTCCGGCGCAGTCCCTGGATTGCGGCCTGCGGCATCGCCAGCACAATGGCGCGGGCCTCTACATCTTCGCCGTCTTCAAACCGCAGACGCATAGCGGTCTTGCCGTCGTCCATTTCAAAATCGTCAAAACTGTCGAGCACGCGTTCCATGTGGATATGCCCTGACTTCTGGAACTGGTTGGCCAATTCCCATAGCATCGCCTCGAACCCGTCATCGAACAGGTAGTATTTTGTATCGGGTGTGAAGTCGAAATTCTCTGCGATGATATCAACGGCATTGGCATTGGCCCCCAATACATCATAGCCGATCGTGGTGATCGCCAATTGGCGGCCTTCATGGCTCAGATGGCGCGACAGCAGGTTCCAGAAACCAATGTCATAAAGATCGCGCCCCCCGACCTTGGCCTTGCGCAGAAACGCCTCCAACTCATCCGGTTTCATGCCGTTTATCTCAGGAAATTCCTGATAGACGGCCCAGAAAATCAGCTCTGCCGGTGATTGCGTGGCCGCCGACTTGACCACAGCTTTTTCTACGTCGGTCAGATTATAGGGAAGCTTTGCCTCGGGCTTGTTTAGGTTGGACTGAATGAAATGCCTGCGCCGCAGCCAGGCGTAGTTATCCGGCGCATCAACGACCTGCTCATGATGGGCGATGCCCAGCTTGTGCACAAGATCGCGGACCAGCGGCTGATTGTTCAAAAACCGCATGCCCCCAATTTCCATTGGCGTATCTGGCATGCTGGACGGGGATGCTGACAAAAGACGCCCGCCGATCCGATCAGACCCTTCGAAAATGGCGATATTCAGCGGGCCCTCACCACCAATCTGGGCGCGGATCTTCCTCAATTCACGCTCTGTCGCACGGGCAAGTCGCCAGGCGGTATAGACGCCGGATGCACCGCCGCCGACAATGGCGAAATCAAGAATATCAGACATCTCACGCTCCTCTTGTGGTCATTCTGCGCGCTTCTTCTTTGGTCGGCACGTAAAGCGGGTTGTAATAGGGTGGCTCTGCATCCCGATTGATCTGGGCCACGATCACCTGCGGCTTCTTGTCGGCATCCGCCTTTTTGACAGCTTTCTTGAGCGCGGCCTTGAATTCTTTCGGGCTTTTAACGGTATAGGCATCAGCACCAAGGCCCGTTGCATAGCCAGCCAGATCCGGTGTGCCGAGCGAGAACATGTCTCTCCAGTCTTCAATATCGCCGCCCTTGAAATGCTCCATTCCCTGACTGACCATCGACAGGTCATCATCATGCAGGACGACCCAGATCGCCCCGACACCATTGCGCTGCGCTGTCGAAATCTCGGCGCCTTGCATCATGAACGCCCCGTCGCCGGTGAAGGCCACGCAGGTCGTATCCGGCCGGGCGATCTTGGCCCCGATCACCGCACCGGACGCAAAACCCATCGGACCCATATCCAGGGCCGAATGCACCTCAAAGCCCGGCCTGGAGACCAAATAATGGGCGGCCCAACCGACGCAGTTGCCCGCATCCAGCATCATGATCGTGTTGTCGGCTGGCAGCACCTCCTGCATGACGCGGCACAGGGCCGCAGGCTGCAACGGGGCGGCCGTTGAATTGTATTCTTCGTCCGAAAAGAATGGCGAATGATCCGCCTTGATCTGGGCGACCTTGGCCTTGCGCTCGGACACCTCATCCGGCGGCGGTGGGGCTTCGCCTGACAGCTTCGCCAACGCGTTGATAAAGGCACCCGCCTCGCCCACAATCCCAAGATCGACCGGGAAATCACGGGCGATCATGCGCTGGCTGGCGTCAAGTTGGACCAGCGGGCCTTTGGGTATCAGCATCGGGTTCCATTTATTGGTCGCCAGTTCACCAAGGCCCGATCCGATCACGACAAGCGCGTCATATGGAGGGTCCTTTTGGTTCATCCAATAATAGGGCCACATGCAGTTCGCGATCCCGAACATCCGCAGCGAAAGCGGATGATCTTCGGGAAAAATGCCCTTGCCGTCCGCCGTTGTAATGACCGGAATGCCCCGTGCCTCCACAAAGCGGGTAAAGGCATCCAGCGTTGCCTTGTTGCGCAGCGCCTCGCGGCAGCCATTGCCAAGCATGATCAATGGCCGCTTGGCGGCTGCCAGAATTTCCAGCGTGCGTTCGACCTTGCGCAAAGGCGCCTCCGATGGGGCGCTGCGGTATCTGGATGGGCTGTCCGGCATTGTCACCGGTTCCGGGGCTTTGCCTTTCTGGGGCAGCTTGGTCGCCGGTTGCCCGGTGACATCGACGGGCAATGACAAATGTGCCGCATGACGTGGCACATCCATGGCTGTGCGCAATCCGGCCTCGATCAGACGCTGCGCGCTGATGCCGGATGACAGAATGGTCGAGGACGCACAGGCGCCGCTAAAAATCTGGTTAACGTCAAGCTTACCGTCGATGCCTTCCTGCAGATAACCCATGCCGGCATAGGCCTCGGCAATCTCGCCCGTCAGCGCGAGCAGGGCGGACCCACCAGCCTCGGCATTCATCACGCCAGTGACTGCGTTTGTCGCACCGGGACCCGTGGTCACCATGACCACGCCCAGCTTGCCAGTTGCGCGATGATAGCCGTCAGCCATATAGGCCGCGCCTGTTTCCTGCCGGCAGACAACGTAGTCTATCGTGCCGCGCTGGTGATAGAATTCATCCAGCATTTCGATCAGGCCGCCGCCGGGCACGCCGAACACGTGGGTGACACCTTCCAGTTTCAAATAATCGATTAAAACCTGCGCGACATTCGGAATTTTTTTTGGCATCACTCTCCGCCCAATGTGATTTTTCTAATCACTTTCAATATGGCGCTGGTTTTCAGCCGTGTGTCAATCCTGTGTGGGTGAGCTCACAAAGCCAGTATTGGCTCAAAGAATGGGGCGGGTCGCGGCATCAAGGTCTGACAACAATCCCACTTCGGCTAACTCCTCGAGGTTATTGACACGCAAGATGCCATCTGACCAAATCGCCAACTGTCTGTCCTTCAGACGCGCCAAAGTCTTGTTGGTATGGACGAGCGACAGGCCCAAAGCGTCTGCAAGATCCTGCTGCTTATAAGGAAACTTCATTTCGCCCTCATGCTCCACCCCAAGCGCCCGAGCGCGGATGATGATGCGTGCAAGCGCCCACGCGACCGATTGCAACGCATTGCGCTGCCCCAGCGTAGCGAGCGCATCCCCCAAAAAATGCTCCTCAACCGCTGCGAGCCATGTCAGTGAGTAGGCGCGTGTGGGACTTTCCTTGAAGAATGACCACAAAGCCGACCGGTCAAAAACGCAGAGCGTCATTCGTGTTGTGGCCTCAACGGAATGCCCCATCTCGCCCATCACACTAGCCTGAAGCCCGATGAAATCGCCGGGAAATATCAAACCGACGACCTGCCGTTTGCCATTGGGCAGCAGCTTGTACCGCAATCCCATACCGTAGAGCGCTGTATAAAGCTGTGGGCTGTTGGACCCTTCCATCAAGATGGGCGTGCCAGCGTCGACAACCAGTTCACCCACTTTGAAACGCTCCATGAACCGCACCTCGTCAGCTGACATTTTTTCAAAAATGTCGCGACGGCGCAGGGGGCAATTAATGCACTTCGTAGCCACTTTCTTATCCTTCCTATGTCATAGATTAATGCAGCACCCGCGTTTGGCTACTATTCATTGTCACGGTGGTCAGCGGGGTAACGCAATGGACCAGACGTTTTTCGTCGTCGAGACCGACCCCGTGATCAGCATGGATCTGGTAGGCTTGCTAGACACCAGTTTTCCGGGGACAAGCATAAATGTTCTACCGACAGTCGACGATGCTGTCGTGGTTGCTGGCAGCGTGAGCGGATCAGTCTGCATCCTGATCGCTGGCATGCATTACAACAACCGGCAAGCGGTGCCGTTGGCGACCATCGCAAATAATGGGGGAAAAGTCATTTTCATCGGGCGCGCCCACGACATAGGAGCGCCCGCACGGTTTGTTGATTACCCCTTCACCAGCGATATGGTGCTGGATGCGATATCTAATGACGCGTTTGGTTCGCCTCCGCCCCAGCCTGTAAGCCGTACATAAAAGCTTGCACAATCGGCGGTGCATCACTTGGTGGTGTTGGCTGTTCGAC
The DNA here is from genome assembly GCF_046762905.1 of Yoonia sp. R2-816. Taxonomy (NCBI): domain Bacteria; kingdom Pseudomonadati; phylum Pseudomonadota; class Alphaproteobacteria; order Rhodobacterales; family Paracoccaceae; genus Yoonia; species Yoonia sp. R2-816. The sequence goes on from NZ_JBKQXN010000182.1 coordinate 150,171, forward strand.
ATGTGGAGCTTTCGGCTGCTCCTGCGAAGGAGACGAAGCCGCCACGCCAAAGATGACCAGACCAACACCCAAATACGCGCAGCCGATGACAATGGCTGCAATCTGCGCGTCCAAAGCTGTAGCCAGTGCAATCCATGCTGCTACCGTCATGAAAGCAACACCAACACTGCACAGTAACAGGCCTCCGGTATAGAGGCCTGCGCGCTTGGCGGTGCGTGTCACTTTCTTTTCAATCCCAAACATGGATTAGTTCCGGCGGCCCATATAGCCGACAAGAAAGCCGATACCGGCTGCAATGCCCAATGCCGTGGCGGGCTGATCACGAATAAAGTCGTTCGCCTGACCTTGCAGTTGTGCCGCCTGACCCCGTGCAGCCTCTGCCGTTGCGGACGCGCGATCGCGCAACTCCGCTGCTTTGGCCTTTGCAGCGTCGGTTGCTTCGGCACCCTTGGCCTTGCCGATATCCGCAATCGTTTGGGTCAACGAACTGATGTCGTCGCGCAGAACCTCAATCTGATCTGTCAGATCGGCTGTAGTTACATCTTTTGAACGTCCATTTACTGCCTTGGTGGCCATCTTGGTCTCCTTTTCAAATCGTGTCTGCATACCCAACACCGATCCGTAAAATCCGTTCCAATCGTGCTGGAAAAAAATGGAACGGATTGCTGCTACCAGCGGTTGAAATGCCAGATAGCGTGGCTGATGCCTCGCCAAACAAACTGAAAAGGAGCAGTCCAATGCTGTACTATGCGGCCTTATTTTTCATCGTGGCGCTGGTCGCCGCAGTCTTTGGTTTCGGTGGGGTGGCATCGGCCTCGGTCGGCATCGCCCAGATCCTGTTTTTCGTCTTCATCGTGTTGTTTGTCCTTACGCTGATCGTGCGAGCCGTGCGCGGACAAGAACTGAAGATCACCACTCACCAAGAAGGAGAATACGATGACAAATGCACTTAATGTTGTGCCGAATGAGCAGGAAATTTCCTCTGGCGTGCGCGCACCGGCGGCCGTAGCCGAGGCGTTGGCAGATGTGCTCGCCGACACCTACCAATTGACGTTCAAAACCCATGCCATTCACTGGAATGTCGAAGGACCATTGTTCTTTTCGATCCACCAGCTGACCGAAACGCAATACGAAGACATGTTCGCCGCCGCGGATACGATCGCGGAACGGATCCGTGCTATTGGTCAGATGGCGCCGATGTCCATGAAAGATATCATTGAAAAGTCCGTCATCGAAGACGCGACAACCACGATGTCGGCGGGCGAAATGTGTGAACAACTGGCGCAGGACCACGAACGTGTGGCGCACCGGTTACACGCGTTGATCAAGCTCGCAGAAGAGCATAACGATCCGGTCACTGAGGATATGGCGACGGCCCGGTCGGCATTTCACCAACAGGCCGCATGGATGCTGAAAGCCATCACCGCACAATGAACAACTGAGGCCCGCAGCGATCTGGCTGCGGGCCCTTTTGTGAGCAGTTAAGCTTTCAATGTAGCGGTTGACGCAAAAAACATGGCCTGGCTGACGGCCGATTGCACCTGCGCTTCCTGAAACGGTTTAGAGATCAGAAATGCGGGCTCTGGCCTGTCACCAGTCAGCAGGCGTTCCGGGAAAGCGGTGATGAAGATCACCGGAACATCCATGGTTTGAAGCAAGTCGTTCACCGCATCAATACCTGAGGAGTTGTCGGCAAGCTGGATATCGGCGAGGATCAAATCGGCGCTCTCATCGTTACCCAAACTGATCGCTTCTTTGTGGGTGCGCGCCACGCCGGTCACCCGATGACCCAACCCTTCGACAATGGCTGTCAGATCGGCGGCTATAATGGGCTCGTCTTCGATAATCATGACGTTGCCCTTGATACTGCCTGCCAGTTCTTCGTTGGCCGCGGAAATCAAACGTCGCACTTCGTCGACATCGGTCTGCATGATGGTGGCGATGTGGTTCAGGCTGAATTCTTCGATGGTCCGCAACAACAATGCCTCGCGTGAGTTTGCCGTCAGTTTGGCAAGAAGGCCCTGCGCCCGACCGCGCAGCCCATCTTCCGGTTCGGATAGCGCCTGACCCGAAGAGGTCCAGATCGCATGAAAACACTTGAACAGATTGACCTTGATCGGGTCATCGTTTTCAAAGGGCGACCGGTCTTTTAGGATCAATTCCAGCGTTGCGACTGTATATTTGTCACCACGCGATTGCGACCCGGTCAGAGCCCTTGTATAGCGGCGCAGATACGGCAATTGTTCAGCGATGAGATCCGAGAAATTTGCATCCGCAGTCGTGTTATTCATTTTTTTGACCTTTTTTCATTTTACTTGGAACCAAACACTGACACGTCTGGTTCGTTCCGTATCAGGCAGTGGTTTTTTCGTTCACGAGGCAAGGTAAGAGCATGGCAGGTCAAGACGATCCCAAAAAGGCAAAGATTGCCAAGTACATAGACGAAAACCTCAAGCAGGTGTTCTCTGACTTGGAAGGCGACGAAATGCCCACCCAAATCACCGATCTTCTTGCCGTTTTGCGTGCGCAGGACGACGAGCGCAAGATAAAAAAATGACTGCACCAGATCCAAGAGATGAGCTGGTCGATCACTTACCAGCACTGCGCGCATTTGCGATGAGCCTCACACGCAACCGTGCAACAGCAGATGATATGATGCAGGACACGGTGCTGAAAGCATGGTCAAACATCGATAAATTTACGCCAGGGACGAATATGCGGGCCTGGCTTTTTACAATTTTGCGCAACAATTTTTACACCTCTCGCCGCAAGTTGAACCGTGAAGTGGCGGATGTCGACGACGTGATGTCCGGCCAATTGTCAGTGAAGCCCGAACATGACGGGCGGCTTCAGATGATGGATTTCAAAGTCGCCTTCAATCAATTGCCCGACGAGCAGCGCGAAGCATTGATCCTTGTCGGCGCCTCCGGATTTTCCTACGAAGATGCAGGGGAAATGTGCGGGGTGGCGACAGGAACGATGAAAAGCAGGGTTAATCGCGGGCGTGCAAAACTGACCCAACTTCTCAAGCTCGAGGATGACGACACTCTTGAGTTGACCGATCAGGCCACGATGGCCGTTGTCAGCGGTTCGGGTTTTGCCACGAAATGAAAACCGGCTGGCTCAACAGCCTGCGTGTGCAGATTGTTCTGCTCATGACACTTGCCCTGTTCCCGCTTGGATCGGTCGCAATTTTTCAAACCAGCAGGGTCGCGGCAGAGGCTGAACGCAATGCGGATCTGGCGCTGCTGGCCCTGACGGAAAAGGCCGCGAAATCTGAAGAATTGATTATCCAACGTGCTCTCGGCGCCGCAGGCTTCTTTGCGATGGTGGCCGATGACTTCGTCGGAAACCCGGACAGATGTAAACGTGTTCTGTCTGAATTTGTCGAAAACGATGAGACTTTCAGCTTCATCGGAATCCTGCCACTTTCCGGGATCGTCACATGCTCTTCCGCCGACCGCAGCTACGATTTTTCCGGCGATCCGTTCTTTGCGGATGCTATGGCGGCCCGCGCACCGACGATTGTAGCAAATCCGGCGGCCCCGCTGAGCGGTCAATCTGTGTTCGTGATATCAGAGCCGTATCTGATTGATGATGTCTTTGCCGGCTTCATCTCGATTTCCATCCCAAATACCGGCCTGCAGGAGACGACAGAAGACTTGGCCGCACTTGGCCTGGAGGAGCTGATCACGTTCAATCAGAACGGCGAGATTCTCATGGCACGCTCTACGATTGCGGGCGCAGCGGCACAGTTGCCATCAGACCGGACACTGGCCGAGATGAAATCGGCGGTAAGCACCGTATTTCAGGCGGAAGACTCACGTGGCGACTTACACATCTATACAATCGTCCCTGTAGAAGGCAGCCCGGCGAGCGTTCTGGGCATCTGGCGGCGTGATGATGGGTTTGGCGGGCCTATTTCACTGCTGTTAAAGCCCGCCTTGTTTCCGGCGCTGATGTGGTTTGCGAGTATGGCTGTTGCGATGCTGTCGATCTACACGTTGGTTTTGCGCCACATTACCCGATTGCGCGCCGACATGGATGTTTTCGTCAAAAAGCGCTCGACGGATTCATTTGGGCGTCGGTTGTCGATGCCCAATGAAATGCAGGCCCTCTATGACAACTTTGCACAAATGACAGATGATATCCTGCGCGAAGAAGCCGGGATGGAGAATGCGTTGCGCGAGAAGAACGTACTGATCAAAGAAGTGCATCATCGGGTCAAGAACAACTTGCAACTGATATCGTCCATCATGAACATGCATATTCGCACCGCCGAAGAGGACGAGACCCGATCCGTGCTGCTACGGCTGCAGGATCGTGTCCTCAGCCTCGCCACGATCCACCGTGATCTTTATCAATCCCAGTACGGCGGCCTGGTGAATGCCGGCAATCTGGCAGATGAGATCATCGAAAAAGTCGTCGAAGTGGCAATGGAAGACAGCAATTCAATTGCGGTGAAAAAAGACATTGAAGCAGTCATGCTCTATCCCGATCAGGCGGTTCCTCTGTCCCTGTTGCTGTCGGAAGCGGCAACAAATGCAATGAAGTATCTGGGCAGCGCGGGGGGTGAAAAACCGTGGTTGGCCGTGTCCCTGACACAGGCCGACGGGACATGTACGCTGTCCATTGCCAACTCCGTCGGGCGAATGTCGGATGCTGAAAGTACCGGTCTTGGCGCGCAGTTAATCAATGCATTTGCGATCCAGTTGGGGGGCAAAATCGAAGTAAATGAAGCACCGGAAAGCTACACAATGACGATACCGTTCAAAGTCGAAGAGTTCGTGCCAGAAGCGCGAGATTTCTGATGGAGGACCCGCTGGATCGACACTTTGAGGTGTTGCTGACGGCGCAGGAAGCATATCCCGCCTTGGAGCGCGAATTTCTGGCAGCAAACACGGAAATCGCCGCAGGTTTCCGGATCTTCGATGTGACGACCAAACTGCGCTCCCCCGAGGCGTGTGAACTGGGCGAGACATGGTTCGACCTGATCGTTGCAACCCTCAATCGGGGTGTGCAAATTTCGATTGCCATCACCGATTTTGATCCTGTGGTCCGCCTCGAAAACCACCAATACACATGGCGATGCGTCAGACAGCTCCATGCCGCAGCCGAAGCGTCACGTCACCCTGAATTGCTCAGCGTCAGCGCGTCCATGCATCCGGCGCGTGTGGGGCTACTGCCCCGATTGCTGCTGTGGCCAAGATTGATCAAGGAAATCAACGCCGAACTGGCGGATGCGGCATTAGAGAATGATGCAGCCCGCGACGATTTTCTGAAGACGGCACCAAGGTTGCGCCCCATGTTGCGCATGACCAGCGATGGTTTGCGGGCACGCCGCTTTCCACCGCCCGCGCTGGTTCCTGCGACCCACCACCAGAAGCTCGCGGTGTTCGACAAACAGCGCCTTTACATCGGTGGGCTTGATCTGAACGACCGTCGATACGACACCCCAGCGCATCAGCAATCAGCCGATCAGACATGGCATGATGTGCAAGTGATCGTGGACGGACCGGTGGCTGAAGAGGCAGCGTCACATCTGGCCAGCTTTCAGGCGGTTACCAACGGCCGGAAACCAAACACCACAAAGCTGTTGCTGCGCACGCTTTCAGCGAGGCGCAAGCTGTCGCTACCGTTTATGTCGCCCAAGCCGGTTGTCGGTGAGCTCGCGGAACGGCACAAGCTTCAGATCGCCGAGACAGAAAATCTGGTCTATCTGGAAACACAGTTCTTTCGCGATCGCGACCTGGCAAACGAACTCGCCAGACGTGCGCAGGAAAAGCCGGGCCTGACCATGATCCTGATCCTGCCTGCAGCACCAGAGGATGTCGCGTTTAAGGATGAACCCGGCAGCGATGCAGCATATGGCGAGCATCTGCAGCGGGAATGCATCAAGATCGTCCAAGGCGCGTTCGGGCCACGCGCCTTTATCGGTTCGCCCGCCCAACCCAGACCAACCAATGACAAGGGCAGGGCGGCCCTGTTTGATGCGCCGCTCGTCTATCTGCATGCCAAAGTGTCCATATTCGATGATCAGTATGCGATGGTCGCATCCGCCAACCTCAATGGACGCAGTTTTGCGTGGGATACGGAGGCTGGGATTGGAACACAGTCAACCGCCGAAGTGGCGCAACTGAAATCGCGATGCTTTTCGCATTGGCTGGGGTCGGACGCAGACCCTGCCTGTTTTTCGGATCTAACCGCTTGCGAGGCGTGGTCGGCCCATGCCGCAAGAAATGCCCAGCTTGAACCAACAGAAAGGAAGGGCTTTCTGTTGCCTTACGCTATCGGTTCTTCCTCTGAACTCGCGCGCAATTTGCCGGGCGTCCCGGAAGAGATGGTCTGACCAGAAAGGCCCTTGAGCACCGACAGGCTCCAAACCAAGAGCGGGATGGCGATGATGCCACCGATGGGGCCCCATAACCACAGCCAGAAGACAAGCGACAGAAAGACCAGCAAGGGATTAACCGCCAGGCTTTTGCCCACAAGCGTTGGCGTGACAAACTGCGCCTCGGTCGCATTCAGGGTTAGATAGATCGCTGCAGGCAGAAAACTGGCCGCCCCGTCAAAAACAACGATCCCCGCGACCAGCAAGGTTGCGATCAGTACCGCCGGACCCAGGTAAAGCACAAAGTTAAGCGCAAAGGCCAAAACCCCCCACACAATCGGCGAGGGCATCCCGATCAACTGCATGATGATTGTGACCAAAACGCCGAAGCCCAGATTGATCATGCTGATGGTCAGCACATAGCGCGACACCTGCTTGGCGGCATATCGCAGATCGCTTTCGCCAAATGAAGCGAAGGACGCGCTGACCCAGTCATAGATACCGTTGCGCGCCATCAGAAAGAAATAAAGCGTACCGGTGAAAATCATGATCTGTGCAGCGAATTGCGGCGCCAGAAACAGGGCATCGGTCAGGGACGGCAAGGCGACAGGCCCACCCTCCTCTGTGTTGGGGCTCGCCTCGATTGCGGCTGCGACATCCTCGGTCATTTCTTCGATGCCCCGCATGATGCGCTTCAACTCATCAACGGTCGTGCGAAGTTCGTTCCATATGACAGGTGCGCGATCGATCACCTGGGTGACATAGGGCTCAATCAGCAGGATCAGCAAAAGGATTGAGAGCAGCGCGAGGGTCACCGACACAAATGCCGCCAGCGCTGCAGGGATGCGCATTCGATCCAGCAGGTCGGACAGGGGCGTCATGACAATACCAAGAAGGAGCGCAGTGATCACCGGCGCAAACAGATCCTTGGCGTACCGCAGGACGGTAAAAACAGCGATAGCAGTCAGCAATGTGATGCAAATACGCAAAGCGGATTGATTGGCCATAATTGGGCTCCTTCAACGCCTAACACGGTATTTGCTTGATTGGTTCCCCCGAAGATGGAACGAAAAGGCGATTTGCCAGTTATCACTTTGAAGCAAAGCAGAGGTTTTTTATGTCAGCACCTGAAACAAACGTCGAAACGCAAAAGAAACGTCACCGGGGGCCGTTGATTGGCATTCTCGCTGCGGTCTTGTTGGTTGCGGCCGTTTTTGTCGCCTTTCTTGCATGGACCGCTGATGATGTTGACACCACGGTACAGGATGGCGGCGCTTCGGCTGTTTCGGGCAACTGACGCTGTGCTGATCGGCCGCATAAAGTGCTTACATCAGAAATATGAGTAATAATGACAGGTATCGTTTAAGCGACTCCATGACTTGCGAGTAGTTGCCCAAAGCTGACTGATGCTCATAAAACGTAGGTTGTGACACGCTCGATTCGAGATAGCGAAGAAGTCATGTCTGCCGCTGTCATCCGCTCTCGCTCACAACTCAGCCGCGCGGGATAAAGCATCACGTGCCAAGTTGGCGACTTAAAAGCTGGGATGCGCTTTGGGCGCTAACGGCGAAATCCTTTCTCCAAGGTTAACAGACAAAAACGCTGATATTGCCTGTAGTTGAGGTCGCTTAGTGGTAGAGCTTTACACGACCCTCACAAACATGAAAAAAAATTTACCAAAAAAATGATTTAAGCCAATGGTTTAGTTTATGTGGGGGCCAGATGTCTCTATTACTCCTTTACAGGGCGTGGGGACGAACGGCTATCTTTGTGAAAGGGTGTCCCTTCGCCATCAGTTTGAGGAGGCTGACATGGACACCATCGAACAACCCGATAACGGAATGGCCCAGAGCTCCGGTGACGCAAAGGGCGCGGCGCGGACACCGCACGTGAATGCAGCACAGTATCAATCCATGTATCAGGCTTCGATTGCCGATCCTGATGCCTTTTGGGCAGAGCAGGGCAAGCGTCTGGATTGGATCAAGCCGTTCACGAAGGTCAGGAATGTCAATTTCGATCTCGGTAATGTTTCGATCAAATGGTTCGAAGATGGTGTGTTGAACGTGTCCGCCAACTGCATTGATCGCCACCTTGAAACGCGGGGCGATCAGACAGCGATTATCTGGGAACCTGACGATCCCAACGACAAGGCCCTGCACATCACCTACAAGGACCTGCATCGCAGCGTGTGCAAGATGGCCAATATCCTTGAAACGCTGGGCGTCAGGAAAGGCGACCGGGTTGTTATTTATCTGCCGATGATCCCCGAAGCCGCCTATGCCATGCTGGCTTGTGCCCGGATTGGCGCGATTCATTCCATTGTCTTCGCCGGCTTCTCGCCTGATGCGCTGGGTGCGCGGATTAATGGCTGCGATGCGAAGGTCGTGATCACGGCGGATGAGGCGCCGCGCGGCGGGCGTAAAACAGCGCTGAAGTCGAACACCGATGCGGCCCTTTTGCATTGCAGCGACAAGGTCAAATGCCTTGTCGTCAAGCGCACCGGCGGTCAGACCACATGGACAGACCGCGACTATGACTACAACGAAATGGCGCTTGAGGCGGATGATCACGCGGCCCCCGCCGAAATGAATGCCGAGGATCCGCTGTTTGTCCTTTATACCTCGGGCTCGACCGGGCAGCCAAAGGGCGTCGTCCATACATCGGGCGGATACCTGACCTACGCAGCGATGACCCATGAACTGGTGTTCGACTATCACGAGGGCGATGTCTTTTGGTGCACCGCGGATGTGGGTTGGGTCACGGGCCACAGTTATATTGTCTATGGTCCACTGGCCAATGGCGCGACCACAATCATGTTCGAAGGTGTTCCGACCTATCCAGACGCAGGTCGGTTCTGGGCTGTATGCGAAAAGTACAAGGTGAACCAGTTCTACACAGCCCCGACTGCGATCCGCGCCTTGATGGCGGCCGGTAATGATCCCGTGGAAGCTTACGATCTGTCTGACCTTCGTGTGCTCGGTACCGTCGGCGAGCCGATCAACCCTGAAGCGTGGAACTGGTACAACGATGTTGTGGGCAAAGGGAACTGCCCCATCGTCGACACCTGGTGGCAGACCGAAACGGGCGGGCATCTGCTGACGCCGCTGCCTGGCGCGACAGAGTTGAAACCGGGTTCTGCGCAGCAACCGTTCTTTGGTATTGTGCCCAAGGTGCTGGACCCGCAATCAGGCGAAGAGATTACCACGACCGAAGCAGAGGGCGTGCTGGTGTTGGCCGATAGCTGGCCGGGTCAGATGCGCACCGTATGGGGTGATCACGAGCGATTCGAAAAGACCTATTTCAGCGACTACAAGGGCTACTATTTCACTGGTGACGGCTGCCGCCGCGATGCGGATGGCGATTACTGGATCACCGGCCGTGTGGATGACGTTATCAATGTGTCAGGGCATCGGATGGGCACGGCAGAGGTCGAAAGCGCGCTGGTCGCCCATGCCAAAGTGGCCGAGGCCGCAGTCGTAGGTTACCCGCATCCCGTCAAAGGGCAAGGCATCTATGCCTATGTCACCTTGATGAACGGGCAGGAACCGTCGGAGGAACTGCGCAAGGAACTTGAAACATGGGTGCGGTCGGAAATCGGGCCGATTGCCAAGCCTGACCTGATTCAGTGGGCACCCGGTCTGCCAAAGACCCGTTCGGGCAAGATCATGCGCCGCATCCTACGCAAGATTGCCGAAGATGATTTTGGATCGCTTGGTGACACATCTACGCTGGCTGAACCCGCCGTCGTCGATGACCTGATCGAAAACCGCATGAACCGGGAGGACGCGTAATGGACGGCTCCCGGCAACCACAAACGCCGCCTGTTCTTATCCTGTTGGGGCCTCCGGGTGCTGGAAAAGGCACCCAGGCGCGGATGCTGGAAGAACAGTTCGGGCTCGTGCAGTTGTCCACCGGGGACTTGCTGCGCGCCGCAGTCGCTTCAGGCTCCGATGCGGGCAAGGCCGCCAAGGCCGTCATGGAAGCCGGTGATCTTGTCAGCGATGACATTGTCATATCCATCTTGCGCGACAGACTGTCGGCGCCCGACTGCACCAAAGGTGTGATCCTGGACGGGTTTCCGCGCACCACCGCACAAGCAGAGGCCCTGGACAAGATGCTGTCTGAGACCGATCAACAGATCGATGCGGCGATCCTGCTGGAAGTGGACGACGTGAAAATGGTCGTCCGCATCGCCGGGCGGTTCACCTGTGGGGCCTGCGGTGAGGGGTATCACGATACTTTCAAGACGCCCAGAATTGCAGACACCTGCGACAGCTGTGGTGCGCAGCAGATGACGCGTCGGGCGGATGACAATGCAAAAACGGTGATGTCACGCCTTGATGCATATCATGAGCAGACAGCCCCGCTGATCGCATACTATAAGGAGAAAGGCGTGCTGCGTCGCGTGGATGCAATGGGGGAGATTGCCGCGATAAAGGATGCCATTGGCGCACTCACCAAGAGTGTCGTGGCCTGAGGAGACGGGCCGGACGGTCAGCGTCCGTTCCCAAATTAGCCAATAAACAAGGAGGAGCGCCATATGGCGGATCAAACATCACAAACACGAGCGGCCCGGGACGGGGTAGGCTATTGGAAGGCCAATCTCAGGCTTATCATCATCAGTCTTGTCATATGGGCGCTGGTGTCCTTTGGGTTCGGCATTCTGCTGCGTCCGATGCTGGCGGGGATTGAGGTCGGCGGCACCGATCTTGGTTTCTGGTTTGCCCAGCAGGGGTCAATCCTCGTCTTTCTGGCTCTGATCTTTTTCTACGCCTGGCGGATGAACAAGCTCGACCGTGAATACGGTGTAGAGGAGTAACCAATGGACCAGTTTACAATAAACCTGTTGTTTGTAGGCGGTTCATTCGCGCTCTACATCGGCATTGCGATCTGGGCCCGTGCTGGGTCCACGTCAGAGTTTTATGCAGCCGGTCGCGGCGTGCATCCCGTCACCAACGGGATGGCAACGGCGGCCGACTGGATGTCGGCGGCCTCGTTCATCTCGATGGCGGGCCTGATTGCCTTTACGGGTTATGACAACTCGACCTTCCTTATGGGCTGGACCGGCGGCTATGTGTTGCTGGCGCTGCTTCTTGCGCCTTACCTGCGCAAGTTCGGCAAATTCACCGTGTCTGAATTCATCGGTGACCGGTTCTATTCCCAAACCGCGCGGCTTGTGGCGGTGATCTGTCTGATCGTGGCCTCGGTCACATATGTGATCGGCCAGATGACCGGTGTGGGCGTGGCCTTTGGGCGGTTCCTTGAGGTGTCGAACACCACAGGCCTGCTCATCGGTGCTTGCGTGGTCTTTGCCTATGCCGTCTTTGGCGGGATGAAGGGTGTGACCTATACCCAGGTGGCACAATACTGCGTGTTGATCACGGCCTATACGATCCCGGCTGTGTTCATCTCGCTGCAGCTGACTGGTACGCCGATCCCGGCGCTTGGTCTGTTCAGCGAAACAGCCGCGACAGGTGGTGAGGGCAGCGTGTATCTGTTGACCAAGCTCGACCAGATCGTGACAGATCTTGGCTTTGCCAGCTACACCGAGGCGCATAAAGACAACCTGAACATGGTGTTGTTTACCTTGTCGCTGATGATCGGTACGGCTGGTTTGCCTCACGTGATCATGCGCTTCTTCACCGTGCCAAAGGTGTCTGACGCGCGCTGGTCTGCAGGCTGGACGTTGATTTTCATCGCGCTTCTGTACCTCACAGCCCCGGCTGTTGGTGCAATGGCTCGCCTGAACATCACCGAACTGATGTGGCCGAATGGGACGAACGGCGATGCTGTGTCCGTTGAGACCATCGAAACTGATCCGACTTATGACTGGATGCTGACATGGCAGAAAACCGGTCTTCTTGATTGGGAAGACAAGAACGGTGACGGCCTGATCCAGTACTATAATGACGGTTCAGAAGCGATGGCTGAAAAGGCTGCGGCAAACGGCTGGGAAGGTAACGAGTTGACGAACTTCAACCGTGATATCCTGGTGCTGGCGAACCCGGAGATTGCCAACCTGCCTGGTTGGGTGATCGGTCTGGTTGCTGCCGGTGGTCTTGCCGCTGCCCTGTCCACTGCGGCGGGTCTGCTTCTGGCCATCTCGTCGGCAGTGTCGCATGACCTCGTCAAAGGGGCGATCAATCCCAACATCTCCGAAAAGGGCGAGCTCTTGTCAGCCCGGATTGCGATGGCGGTGGCGATTGTCGTGGCGACGTGGCTGGGTCTCAACCCGCCTGGATTTGCGGCGCAAACAGTGGCTCTGGCCTTTGGTCTGGCTGCAGCGTCAATCTTCCCGGCTTTGATGATGGGCATCTTCTCCACGCGCGTGAATAACGTCGGCGCTGTGTGTGGGATGCTGGCAGGTCTGATCTTCACCCTGCTTTACATCTTCCTGCACAAGGGTTGGTTCTTTGTTGCCGGCACCAATTCCTTCCCGGATACGGTTGATGGATCCCTCTTCGGTATCCAGTCCACTGCAATCGGGGCGGTGGGTGCGCTGATCAACTTCGGTGTGGCCTATGCTGTGTCGATGTCGACCAAAGACACACCGCAAGAGATCAAGGATCTGGTCGAAAGCGTACGTGTGCCATCTGGCGCAGGTGCAGCAGTCGATCACTAAACAAAATCGGGGCCAGCGGCATATATGTCGCTGGCCCCGCCCTTTGGGTTGATGCAAGCTGGGGCCTTGCGAACCTTCTGACCGCGGGACATCTGAATGACCGACGACGCCCTTTCTTTACTGAAAAACCTGCATCCTTATGACGCGCTGCCCGAAGCGGCGCTTCTTGCGCTGATTGACGCCGCCAAGCTGGTCAAGCTGCACAAGGGCGAAGATGTCTATCGCTTTGGCGAGCCTCTTGAGGGGCTTTACATCATCGAAAGCGGGCGTGTGTCTGTGCGCGATGAAGGCGGCACGCAAATCTCTGTCCTGCAACGTGAAAACTCCTTTGGTGAGCGTGGTCTTCTGAAAGAGGGGCTGGCCGCGACGTCTGCGTCAGCCGAAGAAAACAGCCGCCTGATCTGCATTCCACCCGATATGTTCCATAAACTGCGCGCGGATCATGAACCGGTGCGTCAGTTTTTTGACCGCCATCCATCCGATGCTGTGAAACAGTCACTCAACCGTTTTGATCTGGCCAGCGTGCAAGTCGAAACGCTGATGGTACGCGATCCCCTGACATGCACCCCAACTGAGGCCATTCAGAGGGCCGCCCAACGGATGCAGGCGCATCGTATCTCGTGCCTGTGCGTGGTGGAACAGGATAAACTGGTCGGCATCGTCACCCTGCGCGACCTGTCGGGAAAGGCGCTGGCGCAAGGGCTGGCCCATGATACCGCCGTCAGCGCGGTCATGACACCCGATCCCCGTGTGTTGCCGCCATCGGCCATCGGTTCAGATGTGCTGCATCTGATGATGGAACATAAGCTGGGCCATCTGCCTATTGTCTTGGCGGGCAAGCTGGTTGGCATCGTCACGCAAACCGATTTGACCCGGTTTCAGGCGTCAAATACGGCAGTGTTTGTGGGCGACGCTGCCAAGGCTGATACCGTGGCCGGTCTGGCGGCGGTAACACAGCGTATCCCGAACCTGCTGGTCCAACTGGTGGCAGCGGGCAATCGCCATGATGTCGTGACCCGGATGATCACGGACATTGCCGATGTGGTGACACGTCGTCTGTTAGGTCTGGCCGAAGAGAAGTTTGGCCCGCCACCGGCGCGCTATGTCTGGCTGGCCTGTGGTTCTCAGGGACGGCAGGAACAAACCGGCGTATCGGATCAGGACAATTGCCTGATCCTCGAAGACGACCTGAGCGAGGCGGCACTCGCCTATTTCGAACCCTTCGCCCAGTTTGTCAGTGATGGGCTGAATGCCTGCGGCTATGTCTATTGCCCGGGGGATATGATGGCCACCAACCCCCGCTGGCGGCAGCCCCTATCAGTGTGGCGGGAATATTTCGACTGGTGGATCAAAAACCCAAGCAAAGAGGCGCAGATGCTGGCCTCTGTCATGTTTGACCTGCGGCCAATCGGTGGAGATTTTTCGCTGTTCGATGGATTGCAGGCCGAAACGTTGGCTGCGGCATCGGCCAATTCAATCTTTACCGCACATATGGCCACAAACGCGTTGACCCACGCGACACCGCTGGGGTTGCTGAAGGGATTGGCGACCATCCGGTCCGGTGAAAATCGCAATACCATTGACATGAAACTTAACGGGGTGGTGCCGGTCGTTGATCTGGGCCGGATGTACGCGCTTATGGGCAATCTTGATGCGGTGAATACGCGGGCGCGGCTGCGGGCCGCGATTGATACCAGCGTTATCAGCAAAAGCGGCGGGCGCGATCTGCTCGACGCTTATGATCTGGTGGCCCAGACCCGGTTGGAGCATCAGGCCGGACTGATCAAGGATGGCAAATCACCGGATAACTTTCTGCCCCCTGCCAAACTGTCTGCCTTTGAACGCAGCCATCTGCGCGACGCCTTTGTGGTCATCAAGACAATGCAATCTGCCTTGATGCAAGGACGGGGTGTTTTGGGCTAGACTGAACGAAAGAAGAGGGAAGCCTGATGTTATTTGAACTGATCGGCACAATCGTGGCCGGTGCGGCTGTGGCACTGCTTGTCTGGGCGCTGAACCGGACATTGAAGGGCCGTTTGCCCAAATGGCTGATACCTGCCTCAGCGGGGGCCGCGATGCTGCTTGCCACGATCTCCAGCGAATATAGCTGGTTTGATCGCACCGCAGCGACGATGCCCGAGGGGATGGTTGTCGCACAGGCAATCGAGGAAAAGGCGTTCTATCGCCCCTGGACCTATGCCGCACCGTTTGTATCGCGCTTTGTCGCCGTCGATCAGGCCACCACACGCACGCACCCTAACCAGCCTGACCAGCGGCTCGTCGACCTGGTCTTTTACGGCCGCTGGGCGCGGACAGCCAAGGTACCGATGCTCTTTGATTGCGCAAATGCCAGACGCGCGGATGTGCTTGACGGGATAGACTTTGGCGCGGATGGCACCGTCTTGAATGCGGATTGGCGGAATGTGGACGCGACCGATCCGATCCTGATCAAGGCGTGCGAGGATTTGTGACATGAAAGACCTCAGCCTCAGACTCAGAGTATTCCTGTTCTTCTGTCTGATCGGCTTTGGTGGGCTGCTGGTCGTTGTCCTGGCGTTATGGCTGGGATTTCGACAACTGGATGATCCTGACGCTATGTCGGCATTCGTGACTATTGGTATCGTGTCAGCCTTTGGTCTGATCGCGCTCGCGGCCTTTGTCTGGCTGCTCTTCGATGAAAACGTCAGCAAACCGATTGAGGCGTTGGCGGCGCAGTTTCGTGTCCGCGCAGATGCCGACATCGACACAGCCATTGACGCGCAAACGGCAAAATATCTTGGCGATCTGGCCCCGGCGGCAACAGCGATCAATCGCAAGCTGGGCAAGATGTCTCAGACCATCACAGAAACCGTGGCGCAAAAAACCGCCCGGCTGGAACGGCAGCGCCAGCAACTTTTGCGGATACTGTCCGACGTGCCCATCGCGGTGATCGTGGCATCGCATGACCATCAAATCGTGCTCTATGATGGGCAGGCCGCCGACCTGATGGAGCGCGAGGCACCCGCCCGGCTGAACTGTTCGGTGTTTGATTATCTTGATGAAGCGACCGTGCGCGAACTGCTGTCAAAGATGAGTGAAAAGAAACAGGTGCGGCGCGAGGCCACCATCAAGGGCAAATCCGGGGCGGTCTATACAGGTCACATTCGCCTGTTCGACAAAGACGGCGGTTACACCTTGATGCTTGAACCGCTCGCCCCTGATGCTTCACGTCCGCTCGTCTATGATTTTGATCTGCTGGACAAAGAACGCCCGGGCGACCCAAATGAGGCCGCGTTGCGTGACCTGACCTTTGTTGTGTTCGACAGCGAAACCACCGGGCTGAACCCGGCAAAGGACGAGGTGGTGCAACTGGGCGCGGTCCGGATCGTAAACGGCAAGATCATCCATTCGGAGATTTTCAACGCATTGGTCAATCCCGGCATGCCGATTCCGCCGGGGTCAACCAAGGTTCACAGGATCACCGACAAGATGGTGGCGGATGCGCCCCGGTTTCCACCTGTGCGAGCGGATTTTCATGCGTTCGCCAAAGATGCGGTGATCGTGGCGCATAACGCTCCTTTCGACATGGCGTTTCTGCATCGTTATGCCAAGCAAACAGGCCTGCATTTCGAAAACCCGATCCTCGACACCGTGCATCTGTCGGCCATCGTTTTCGGCGGGTCTGCCGAACATACGCTGGATGCGCTTTGCGACCGGCTGGAGGTCGAGGTCCCTGTCGCATTGCGCCACACGGCGCTTGGCGATGCGATGGCCACGGCAGAGGCCTTTGTGGCCATGCTGCCCATACTCGAAGGGCGGGGCTTGCGGACCTTTGGTGCAATCAAGGCCGAGATGCAAAAACACGCGCGCATCCTCGCTGTTCAGGACTGATCCTGCGGGAAAAACAGCTTCGTTTTTTGCTAGCTTGGGGGTCGTCGCAGAAAGAAAGCGCTGGTCTTTCGACCAAAACGATGAACCCCGCATGATGCAGTTCGATCCGGAACACACATTGCGTGGTATGTGAACCTGTCCGCTGTCTAGACCAGCTGTGGGGGTCAATCGTGGCCTATTGTGGCGCCTGGGTCTGCAAACCCCAGTGATGGTGGTGCGGCGTGGTCACGGCATCGGGTCGCACAACTGGCCCAGATCAGGAGACCTGCGACTGTGATATCGGCGCTCAATATCCCAAATGCCGATCCACTACATAGAGGAATGGTTGACCGGCCTCACCCCGCAGGATGTTATCGGCGATGACCTGTGATGCAGTTTCAGGTCGCGTGCTGGATGCAATATGCGGTGTCACCGTAACCTGCGGATGCGCCCAGTAAGGGTGGTCGGGGGGCAGGGGTTCGACCCGGAACACATCCAGTGTGGCATGCTCCACCTGTCCGCTATCCAGGGCGACCAGCAGCGCATTGTCGTCGATCAGCGGGCCGCGCCCGGGGTTGATGACAAAGGCCCCCTTGGCCATGAGCGCAAGCGTTTCAGCGTTCAGTATGTTTTCGGTCTGCGGGGTCTGCGGTAGCAGCAGGATCACGATCTGTGCGTCGGTCAGCGCCTGTTTCAGTCTATCGGCCCCATGCAGGCTGCGGATATTGGGTACGGATTTCGGCGACCGGCTCCACCCCGTGACGGGAAAGCCAAGGTTGTGCAGCGCCTGACCGCAGGCCGCCCCGAGCGCCCCGATGCCAAGGATCGTGACCGGGCGCTGGGCGGCGACGGGCGGATAGATCGTGTTGCGCCACACACCGTCCTGCTGGAGAATATGGGCATCCATTCCCAGATGATGACGCAGGGCATGGCCCGTGACCCATTCGACCATGCCATCGGTCAGGCTGTGATCGACCATCCGGCACAGGGGTTGTGTCAGCGTTTCGTTATCCACAACCGTTTCGACCCCGGCCCAAAGGCTCATGATTGCCTTGGTCTGCGTATAGGGCCGGAAATCGGTGACCGGGCCATTGGGGGCAAAGACAATATAGTCCACGGTCTCCGGCGCATGATCCCGGCGCAGATCCACATCCAGCCCGCGCGTGGAAAATGCATCCTGCAGCGGGGCGCGGTATTCATCCCAGCGGTCAGGCTGGGCAGAGAAGAGGACGTTCAGCATCAGCGTGGTTTATGCACATGGGCGCTTTGCACCAGCCCGAAGGCCACGAGCAGCACGAGCATGGCTGATCCGCCATAGCTGACCAGCGGAAGGGGCACGCCCACAACCGGGGCAAGGCCCGTCACCATGGCCATGTTGACCGCGAAGAACAGGAAAAACGTCATCGCAATGCCGAGCGTGAGGAGAGATGCAAACCTGTCCCGGTTGCTGAGGGCAGAGACGACGCAGAATCCCACGATAAGCAGGTACAGCACCAGAAGACCAAATGCTCCGACAAAGCCGAATTCCTCCGCCAATGTGGTGAAGATGAAGTCAGTGTGCTTTTCGGGCAGAAAGTTCAGGCGGCTTTGTGTGCCTTGCATAAACCCGCGGCCCGTCCAGCCGCCCGACCCCAGCGCGATCTTCGCCTGCGTTATGTGATAACCCGCACCCAGCGGGTCATTGGCGGGGTCCAGAAATGTGTCGACACGGCGGTATTGATAGTCTTTCAGCAGTTGCCACGGCGTGCCCCGGCTTTGGAACACAGCGACAATGCCGCCCACGCCAGCCCCGATCACTGTCGCGAAATAGGCCCAGTGAACACCCGCCAGAAACATCACAGTCGCCCCACCCATCAACAAAAGCAGGGCAGTTCCAAGATCAGGCTGGTTCAGGACCAGAACCGTGGGCGCCAATATGAACAAGACGGGCAGGGCCACCCAGAAGGGGTGCGAAGTTTTGTTGTTGGGCAGCCAGTCGTAATAGGCCGCCAGAAACATCACCATGGTGATCTTGGTTAGCTCTGACGGTTGCAAGCGCATGAAACCAAGGTTGATCCAGCGCTGGGCGCCCATATTAACCTCGCCAAAGAACTCCACCGCCAGAAGCAGCAGAAGCGAGCCGCCAAAGGCGACAAAGGCCATGTTGCGCCAGAACCAGATCGGCACCATGGCCACCATGATCATCAGCACCATGCCTGCCGCAAATCGCTTCATTTGGGGTTCCATCCACGGGTTGGTGGACCCGCCAGCGACGGAATAAAGCATCAGGAAACCGGCACAGGCGACCGCTGTCAGCAACATGATCACCGGCCAGTTAAGATACCAAAGCTTGCGCAACCCTGTGGGTACGAACTTGGTATTATACTCAAGATAACTCATGCGCGGCCAAGACCCTTTGACCCGGGCGGGATGCGCGCATTGATGCGCTCCTGCTGGACCGCGATCCGATCACGCACTGAAGACGGATAGGCTTCCAGCGGGGGCGGGCCGCCATATTGCGCCTGCAGGATGATATCGCGGGCAATGGGGGCTGCGGCACGCGATCCTCCACCGCCATGTTCAACCACAACCGACACGGCATAGCGCGGGTTGTCAAACGGCGCGTAGCCGACAAACAGCGCGTGGTCCCGGCGTTCCCATGGCAGGTCTTCGTTCTTGGTGACCCCGGCCGCCCGTTCCTCTGGCGTGATCCGGCGCACCTGGCTTGTGCCGGTCTTGCCCGCCATCTTGTATTCGTCCGCCGTGATACGTGATCCGTAAGCGGTGCCGCGCCGGTGGTTGCACACATCAGTCATCGAGGCGCGAATACGGCGCAGGGTGTTTTCGTTCAGCCCAAGGCTCTCGCCACGCCCGCTGGGTTGTTCAACCCCGTCGATCAGGCGGACCAGTCGCGGCTTGATCTCGTGCCCGGTGGCGATACGCGCGGTCATCACAGCCAGTTGCAAGGGCGAGGCCAGCACGTAACCCTGCCCGATGGAGGCGTTGACTGTATCCCCAATCCGCCAATCCTCGCCCCGGACGCTGGATTTCCATTCCTTGTCAGGGGCCAGACCCGCTGCAACTGCGGACAAAGGCAGATCATGCTTGATGCCCAGCCCCAGCTTGCGCGCCATGACGGCCATCTTGTCGATGCCCACGCGCTGGGCGATTTCGTAATAATAGCAATCGCAGGACTGTTTCAGGCTTTCATGCAGGTTGATATTGCCATGCCCGCCGCCTTTCCAGCAGTGAAAGCGGATGTTGAAGACATCCGTGAAGCCGGGGCAATAGACCGTTTCGTCCGGGGCCACGACACCGTCTTCCATTGCTGCCAGCGCGGCGACCATCTTGAAGGTCGATCCAGGCGGATAGGTGCCTTGCACGGCCTTTGCGGCCAGCGGGCGGTATTTGTCTTCGTTCAGGGCGGTCCAGTCCTTGGTCGAAATGCCGCGTACAAACAGATTTGGATCAAACGCGGGGGCAGAGGCGACAGCCCGCAGATCCCCGTTTTCAAGATCAATCACAACCGCGCCCGCGCTTTCGCCATCCAGCCGCGCCTGCACATAGGATTGCAACCGGCTGTCGATGGTCAATTGCACATCCTCGCCGGGCGTGCCTTCGCGGCGGTCAAGCTCGCGCATGATCCGGCCTGCCGCGTTCACCTCGATCCGGCGGTCACCAGCGCTGCCGCGCAATGTGTGCTCCAGCTTGTTTTCGGCCCCGGTCTTGCCAATCTGAAATCTCGGGATTTGCAGCAGCGGATCGGCGTCATCAATCCGGCTGAGATCATAGCTGCTGACCGGGCCAACATATCCCACCACATGGGCAAGGTCCGCACCCCACGGGTAAACCCGGCTCAGCCCCACCTCGGCCGAGACGCCGGGCAGGGTCGGGGTATTCAGGTTGATCCGCGCCACATCTTCCCAGGACAGCCGGTCCGCAATGGTAACAGGAACGAAGGGCGAGCCGCGTTGCATTTGGGTTTGCATTTCATCCATCGCGCGGGTCAGATCGGCAGGGTCGATCTCCACCAGTTGGGTCAACTTGGCCAGCACCTCGCCAATGTCGCCAGCATCCTCGCTGACCATGACGACCCGGTAGTTCTGCTCATTGGCCGCAATCGGAATACCGTTGCGATCAAAAATAAGACCACGGGCTGGGGGCAGCAGGCGGATATTGATCCGGTTTTCCTCGGCCAGCAGACGGAACTGGTCGGCCTGTTCGACCTGCATCGCTTGCAGGCGAAGCCCCAGCGCGCCGATGACACCCAGTTGGACACCCCCCATGACAAGCGCGCGGCGGCTGATAGTGCGCGCACTTTCGGCGACGTCCTTGGGGCTGCGTTTCATAGGCGCTGTCCCCTGCTATCTAACTGACCAGGGGCAGGGCGGCTGATGCCGAACACGAAATGTGCCACTAGGACCACGAGCGGGTAAACCAGAATGGTCGATATCATCTGGATCAGTGTCAGGCCTAGGGCCGGTTGCGGGGTCACAACAATGGCGAGCACCAGCCGGTTGGCAAGGGTGATCGCCACGATGCCGACGGCAATCGTGCCCCATTCCAGAAGCAGGGGCATGTTGCGAATTCCGTTGGAGCGTTTGCGCACCCATTCAGTCAGCATCACGACCAGTGCCGCCCAAAGACCCGGCGGACGCTGAAACAGAAGATCGGTCATCAGGAACAACGCCGCCACAACCAGTACCGGCAGATAGGCCGGCCTGCGGGCGACCCAGACCAATGTCGCCACAAGCAATACATCAGGTGCGGCCCAGATTGCGGGGCGCATATCCAGCGGCACCAGTTGAATGACGATGATCACAAAGGCGAGGGCGACAAACACGAGACGGTTCATCCAGACCTTGGTGCTGGCGATCTCAGCCATCGGTGCCCCCCAGACTGGTCAGGGCGGCGGGGCCGAAGAACTCTGTCTCGGGGGTCAGCAGGCTGCCGGGGTCGTTGATTTCCTCATGCGGCTGGGCGCGCAGGACGCGCAGGAATTCCAGCCGCTGATAATCAGCCGCCAGCCGGACCCGCAGGCGCCGATTGTTATCCAGTGCCACCTGACCGACCAGCAGATCGGCCGGGAACACGCCGCCATCGCCGGAGGATACAACCCGGTCACCCGGGCGGATCAGTGACGTGTCTTCCAGAAATTCCAGCGGCGGCGTCAGTGTATTGTCGCCCGCGAGTATCGCCTTCTGACCCGATGGCTGGATAGTGACCGGGATGCGGCTGGATGTATCTGTCAGCAGCATCACCCGGCTGGTTTCCTGCCCGACGCCAGCAATCCGTCCCACCAGACCGATCCCGTCCATCGTCGGCCAGCCATCAATGATCCCGTCACGCGAGCCCACATTGATCAGCACCGACTGGCGAAAAGGTGATCCACTATCGGTGATCACCACACCGGTCACATAGGTCAGTTGCGGATCAAGGCTGACATTATTCAGGCCCAGCAGCTTGGCGTTTTCCTGCTCCAGCTGCAGTGCCGCCTCTTTCCAGGCTTTCATCTGTTGCAATTCGCGGCGCAGATCCTGGTTCTGTTCCGACAATTGCTGATAGCTTTGAAAATCGCTAATCAGGTTCGCGATGCCGGTGATCGGCGCCATGGCCCAGTCAAAGGATGGAACGATCTTGTCGATGGCGGCAGCGCGGAACCGCTCGACCCGTGGGCTGTCAATCCGCCAGATCAGGAAAAGACCCATCAGCGCAAGGATCAAAACCCCGACCAGCAGGCGGCGGATCGGGCCAAAATAGTCTTCGCTGTTGCGGTCCTTTGCCAAGGCGCTCCTCGGGTCGTTTAGCTGTCGTAGTCTATCACATGCCGCAGCTGTTTTTCGTACTCTAGCGCCCGACCGGTGCCCAAAGCCACACAATTGAGTGACTCGTCGGCCACAGAAATCGCCAGACCCGTCTGTTCGCGCAAGGCCAGATCAAGCTGGCCGAGGAGCGCGCCACCACCGGTCAGCATCACGCCACGGTCGACGATATCAGCGGCCAGGTCCGGCGGGGTCGCCTCAAGCGCTGTCATCACCGCCTCGCAGATCGACTGGACGGGTTCGGCCAGCGCCTCGGCCACTTGGGCCTGGCTGATCTCGGTTTCCTTGGGGACGCCATTGAGCAGGTCGCGGCCTCGGATATGCATCGACTGACCGCGCCCGTCATCGGGCATGCGGGCGGTGCCGATGGAGGTCTTGATCCGTTCAGCTGTGCTTTCCCCGATCAGCAGGTTATGCTGGCGGCGCAGATAGTTGATGATCGCCTCGTCCATGCGGTCACCGCCGACGCGGACGGACCGGGCATAGACGATATCGCCAAGGCTGAGCACCGCGACTTCGGTCGTGCCGCCGCCGATATCGACAACCATGTTGCCGGTGGGGTCAGTGATCGGCATGCCAGCCCCGATGGCTGCTGCGATAGGTTCGGCGATCAGGCCCGCGCGGCGGGCACCAGCGGACAGAACCGACTGACGGATCGCCCGCTTTTCGACAGGCGTGGCTCCATGTGGCACGCAGACAATGATCTTGGGTTTCGAAAATGTGGAGCGACGGTGGACCTTGCGGATGAAGTGTTTGATCATCTCTTCGGCCACGTCGAAATCAGCGATGACACCGTCGCGCATCGGGCGGATGGCCTCGATACTACCGGGGGTGCGGCCAAGCATCAGCTTGGCGTCCTCGCCCACGGCCAGCACCTTCTTCTGGCCATCCTTAACGTGGTACGCGACCACCGAAGGTTCCGACAAAATGATGCCGCGCCCTTTGACATAGACCAGCGTGTTCGCCGTGCCCAAATCAATTGCCATGTCAGATGAAAACAAACCGCCGAAGCCTGCCATGCCCTTGGCCTTCCATACCCAATTCGAAATTCCGGCGCCGTCCCTCAGCACTGGTTCACGATGCTTATAAAGAAGGCAGGGAACGGATAGAACCCCTAGTTTTCAAGAACGCGGCGGCATGTTGCCACTTGTACTTTTTCAATATAAATGATCGAAATACGTACTTAGATAAATAAAAAATATTACTTTCGCGATGTATCAGCTATTGTCCGGTGGTTTCACCGGTCCCGCGCGATCTGATCAAACCAGAACGCGCCGCGTGGCGCACCAAGCACATCAAGATGGGTTGCACCAATCACAAGGCCCAGTTGCGGGGCGAAATACACCTCATCATAAAGCGATCCGGCGCCTTCAATATGTTTTGAAATGCGAAAGGCTAGGATGTCATAGGCACAATCGCCCAGGCGATGCGGCGAAAGAGGAAACGGGCCACCTGCATAAACCTCGACACTGCCGGTGGAATGGGTTTTGCCGTCGCTAAGATGTGTCACTGCAGACGTCCAGGTTGCACCGGCTGGGAGCAAATCAATGTCAGCGACGTCGCTGTCATACGCCATGTCGAACAGCCCGTCCTGTGTGGCGCGGGTGCCCGGCAGGATTGGATGCGGGCGAAACCACCAGACACCGGTGAGCGGCCCTTCAATGCCGTCGGTCGACCCCTCGTATAATCCATCGTCACGTTCGACAAAAACGCGAGCATAGCCAGCGCGCGCATCAGTTAGCCGGGTGCCATCATTCAAATCAGCGCGGGTGGGGCAGGTGTCCTGCGCGGCAACGGGGTGCGTTATGATCAGCAATCCGATTGCCGCACAAAGCACTTTCATCACGCAGAATCCTTGTAGCTCACACCCTTCACATCATAGCCCGGCTCGGATTGTTCACGCCGGACCAGCAGGCGGTTGAGCGCGTTGATATAGGCCTTGGCGCTGGCCACGACCGTGTCGGTATCGGCTGATTGACCTGTGGCGATCCGCCCGTCTTCTTCCATCCGGACGCTGACGGTGGCTTGCGCATCGGTCCCTTCCGTCACAGCACTCACCTGATAAAGCTGCAGACGCGCGCCATGGGGGAACAGCGCCTTGACCGCGTTGAACGTCGCATCGACCGGGCCATCGCCGGTGGCGGATGTGTTCACATCCTTGCCGTCGATGGTCATCACCATTTCGGCGGTCTGGGGCCCTTCGGTGCCGCAGACCACGCGCAGCCATTTCAGTTTCAGCCGGTCATCGCCGCTGTCGTTCTGATAGACCAGCGCCATCAGGTCGTCGTCATAGACTTCCTTCTTGCGGTCGGCCAGATCCTTGAACCGGACGAACACATCGTTCAACTGGTTGTCGGCCAGATCGAATCCCAGCTCAGACAGTTTGGCGCGCAGCGCGGCGCGGCCCGAGTGTTTGCCCAACGGCAGGGAGGTACCAGCCAGCCCCACATCCTCAGGGCGCATAATCTCGAACGTCTCGCTGTTTTTCAGCATGCCGTCCTGATGGATGCCGCTTTCATGGGCAAAGGCGTTTTTACCCACGATGGCCTTGTTGAACTGCACCGGGAAACCGGACACCGTGGCGACCCGGCGCGAGATGTTCATGATCTTGCGTGTGTCGATGCCGGTCGTGTAGGGCATGATGTCGCCGCGCACCTTCAGGGCCATCACGACCTCTTCCAACGCGGTATTGCCCGCCCGTTCGCCCAGCCCGTTGATCGTACATTCAATCTGGCGCGCGCCGCCTTCGACGGCGGCCAGTGAATTGGCGGTCGCCATGCCAAGGTCATTGTGGCAATGGGTGGCGAATATCACCTCGTCCGCGCCGGGCACCTTGTTGATCAGCATGCGGATCAGGTCGGCAGATTCGATCGGGGCGGTGTAGCCGACCGTGTCGGGGATATTGATGGTGGTCGCCCCCGCCTTGATCGCGATTTCTACGGTCCGGCACAGGTAATCCTCTTCCGTCCGCGTCGCATCCATGGGTGACCATTGCACGTTGTCGCACAGGTTGCGGGCATGGGTCACGGTGTCGTGGATCCGTTCGGCCATTTCATCCTGATTGAGGTTCGGAATGGCCCGGTGCAAGGGAGAGGTACCGATGAAGGTGTGGATGCGGGGCGCCTTGGCGTGCTTCACGGCCTCCCAACAGCGGTCGATATCCTTGTAATTGGCGCGGGCCAGCCCGCAGATCACGGATGATTTCGCCCGTTCCGCGATTTCGCTGACGGCCCTGAAGTCGCCTTCGGAGGCGATGGGAAACCCGGCCTCGATGATATCGACGCCCATCTCGTCCAGCAGTTCGGCGATCTCCAGCTTTTCGTCATGGGTCATGGTGGCGCCGGGGGATTGTTCGCCGTCGCGCAGGGTGGTGTCGAAGATCAACACTTTGTCTTTGGTCATTGGATTATTCCTTGGTTTCTTAGCAAAAATCCGGCGCTGATCCCCTCTGAGCGGTCGCGCCGAAAGGCACGCTCAGAGGCTGCTAAGAAGTAGGATGTCGCGCAGAAGCAGGCTGCTGGGGCCTGTTTCGGGGATATGTGCGCAATTCATCATGGGGCGCACTATACTAATGTTTTGGGAGAGGGGAAGGATGAAATGCTAGTGGTGCGCCGTTTCCCAGACCGGGCCTCCGGCCCGGGCCGCGCCCGACCCTCCCACCGGGATGGCGCATCTGCGATGCCCGCTGTGCTGGCCACCCTCCGGCCTCAAAAAGTCCACTGGACCTTTAGCAAGACGGCCTGCGGCCCAGTGTCGGGCGCACCCCTGCGTCGTGCTAAAACATCAGGCAGTCGGGGCCGGGCGGCAGCGGGTCTGATCCGGCTGGCAATGTCGGCTGGTAGTCGAATGACGCGATGCTGGCCCCGCTGTCAAACGCGATGAAGATCTGGTTTGATCCGGGGCGGATGGCGATCCCTTCGGGGTCGTTGCCGTAGGGTAGCAGCGATGTGGTGCCCAGCAGCGTACCTTCGCTGTCGAACTCATAAAGGCTGTTCGTCCCTTCCCAGTCATCCACGATCAACAGATGCCCGGTGCGCGGGTCGCGGGCGATCCCCTGGGCTTCGGTCAGGGGCGGGTTCAGATCCATGGTGTTGATCTGGCGGATGATCGTGCCATCGGGCGACAGCCACGTCATCCGTTCGGGGTCATCTTCGACCATGATGATGCTGCCATCAGCGTCAATCGTCAGCCCTTCGGTATCGGCCCAAGCGAGGCCGATCTGGAACGGGGCGGCCAAGGCGACCCCATCCTTGGTCAGCCGTTGAAACCCGCCGAACCCGTCCGCCACCAAGAGCGCGTCACCTTCCACCGTGATCGCCTTGATCCGGGACAGGTCGCTGCCGAACCGGCGCAATTCGTCGCCCTGCAGGGTCACCAGCGTCACCTCTGGCCCTTCATTGGCGATCCACAGCCCGCAGAATGTCGGGTCATAGTCCAGACTGGCGGGCCGGTTCAGGTCATAACTGTCGATATAGGTCAGTTCCAGCGCCAGCACCGGGCTGGCCAGCAGGGGCAGGCAGATGAGCGATGCGCGCATGGAAACCTCCTTGTCACCTTAAGAGGTGGCGCTAGGTGACGCCAAGTCAAAGGAGAAGGCATGCGCGCATTAATTATCGGGGCAAGCGGGGGCATCGGCGGGGCGGTCACCCGGCATCTGGAAGGGCAGAAATGGGAGGTTGCCACGCTGTCCCGGTCCGAGGACGGGTTCGATGTGGGCCGCGCCGACACGGTGGAGCGGTGCATGACCCAGATGGAGGGCCCGTTTGACCTGATCTTTATCGCCGTGGGTATTCTGGCCCCGCTTTGGGGTGCCCCGGAAAAGGCGCTGACGGCGTTGAAGGCCGACGACATGGCGCGGGTTTTTGCCGTCAACACCATTGGCCCTGCGTTGATCCTGCGCCATGCGGCCCGGCTGTTGCCCAAGGACGGGCGCGGTGTGGTGGCGACACTGTCGGCGCGGGTTGGGTCGATTGGCGATAACCAGATCGGCGGCTGGTATTCCTATCGCGCGTCGAAGGCCGCATTGAACCAGATCATCCACGGCGCGGCGATTGAGCTGGGCCGGTCGCACAGGCAATCGATCTGCGTGGCTCTGCACCCCGGCACCGTCGAAACGCCATTTACCGCGAAATATGCCGACAGGCACAAGACCGTCCCGGCAGAGGATGCCGCCGCGAACCTGTTGCGCGTGATCAAGCGGCTGACGCCAGAGCAATCCGGCGGGTTCTTTGATTATGCCGGCAAGGAGATCCCGTGGTGAGGCTGGTTCTGGTTCTTGGCGATCAGTTGTCGCCGTCGCTGAGCGCCTTGCGCAAATGCGACAAGGACAGTGATGTGGTCGTCATGGCCGAGGTCGCCGATGAGGCGGACTATGTGCCCCACCACCCCAAGAAGATCGCGTTTCTGTTTGCCGCGATGCGCAAATTCGCCGCCAAGCTGCGCGATGACGGCTGGCAGGTCGCCTACACCAAACTGGATGACCCCGAGAATTGCGGGTCGATCACCGGCGAGTTGATCCGCCGCGCGTCAGAATACGATGCCGCCGGTGTCGTCTATACCGAACCGGGCGAATGGCGGCTGATCGAGGCGCTGGGCGACATGCCGCTGAAGACGCATCAATTTCCCGATAACAGGTTCATTGCGTCGCATCAGGACTTCGATGACTGGGCGGACGGGCGCAAGGCGCTGCGGATGGAATATTTCTATCGCGACATGCGCCGAAAGACGGGCCTGCTGATGGATGGTGATGATCCGGAAGGGGGCAAGTGGAATTACGACCACGACAACCGCAAACCGGCTCCGGACCAGGTCGATTACGGCGGCCCGATGCAGTTCACGCCGGATGATGTTGTGGAAGAGGTGCTCGATCTGGTGGAAAACCGCTTTACCGACAATTTCGGCACCCTGCGCCCGTTCTGGTTTGCCACCGATACCGGGCAGGCGCGGCAGCATCTGGCGCATTGGATCAAGGGTGGTTTGCCCAAATTCGGTGATTTTCAGGACGCGATGCTGAATGACAATCGCTTTCTCTATCACGCAATCATCGGGCTTTATCTCAACGCCGGGTTGCTGGACCCGCTGGAGGTTTGTCAGAAGGCCGAACAGGCCTATCGCGACGGCGATGCGCCGCTGAATGCGGTCGAGGGGTTCATCCGCCAGATCATTGGTTGGCGCGAATATGTGCGCGGTATCTATTTCCGCGAAGGGCCGGATTACGTGACCCGCAACGCGCTGGGCCATGATCGCAAGCTGCCCGCGATGTATTGGGGCGGTGAGACAAAGATGAACTGCATGGCCAAATCCGTGGCGCAGACGCGGGACGAGGCCTACGCCCACCACATCCAGCGCCTGATGGTGACTGGCAATTTCGCCCTGCTGGCGGGGACTGATCCGCGCGAGGTGCATGAATGGTATCTGGCCGTTTATGCCGATGCCTATGAATGGGTCGAAGCCCCCAATGTGATCGGCATGTCGCAATTCGCCGATGACGGGATCATCGCGTCAAAGCCCTACATCTCGTCCGGTAACTATATCCACAAGATGTCCGACTATTGCGGGTCCTGTACCTATAACGTCAAAGACAAAACCGGCGAAAACGCTTGCCCGTTCAACCTGCTCTACTGGCACTTCCTCGACCGGCACCGCGACCGCTTCGAAGGCAATCCGCGGATGGGCAACATGTACCGGGTCTGGGATCGGATGGATGAGGACCGGCAGAAAACGGTGTTGCAGGATGCAGAGGATTGGCTGGACCGGCTGGATGCAGGGGAGCCGGTCTGACCCTACCGATTTTGATGCGCGTGGCCCCACGTGCCAAGCTGATCGAGGACCGGTATCAGACTGCGACCGTAGTCTGAATAAGCATAAAGCACATATAGCACCCCATCGCGCATCTCTTCCCGTGACGAAATGATGGCGTCGTCTTTCAACTGGCCCAACTGTTCGGACAGGACTTTGGCAGATACACCGGGCAGGGCCGTGCGCAATTCTCCGAAATGGTGCGGGCCGTCGCGCAACAACCACAGGACACGGGTTTTCCATTTTCCGGAAATGGCCTTGATCGCGATCAGCGCCGGACAGTCATGCATCTTTGGGTCGGCAGTCACCTTTTTGTAACTCCTTGTCAGCGGCGGTCATCGGATCATACCCATCCCCGGAAAGGAGAAGCCAATGTCCGTACCTTCACTTTATGACTGGATCGGTGGGATTGAAACGTTGGAGGCATTGACTGCCAGTTTCTATGACCGCGTCCGTGACGACGCGCTGATCGGTCCAATATTTGCCAATATGAAATCAGATCACCCCGCCCATGTTGCGGCCTTTCTGGCTGAGGTCATGGGCGGCCCCACACTCTATTCCGACCGCTACGGCGGCCATCCCGCGATGATCCGGCATCACCTGAACCGGCACCTGTCAGAGCGTCAGCGGCGCCGGTGGATCGCCCTGTTGCTGGACACTTATGAAGAGATGGACGCGCCGCACGATCCTGAGTTTTCGTCGGCGCTGGTTAGCTATCTGGAATGGGGGTCGCGCTTGGCAGTAATGAATTCGCAGCCAGAGGCACAAGTGATCGAGGATGTGCCCATGCCGAAATGGGGCTGGGGCGAAGTGGGCGGGCCCTATCAGCCGAAAGGACCGTCGCAATGATTGTCGAATATCTACGCTACACCATCCCCGACGGCCAGCAGGCTGATTTCATCCGGGATTATACTGCGGCCATTGCCCCGCTGATGCGATCACCCTTCGCGGAAAATATCGAGATCTGCCAATGTGTTGAGGATGAGACCCAGTTCATTCTGCGCATCGAATGGACATCGGCAGAGGATCATCTGCAGGGCTTTCGAAACAGCGCGGAGTTTCGTGAGTTTTTCGGGCATATTCGCAAATATGTTTCATCAATTGACGAGATGCGGCACTATCGCCGTGTCGCGCAGGCCTGAACCAAAAAAGGCCCGGACATGCGTCGCCCGGGCCTTGATAAATCTGTTGTGCTTTTGACGGAGCTTAGTTCCCGCCGTTTGTCTCGGATACCAGCGCGCCGTCAGACCAGATGCCAGTGCTTTCCTGGCCGTTGGCAAATGTCATCGTACCTTCGCCTTCGCGGCGGCTGCGCACGAATGATCCTTCGTAAACGTCACCATTCGAATAGGTGGCGGTACCTTCGCCGCTGATTTCACCGGCAACCCAGTCACCCATATAGCTAAAGCCGTCCGGCATGGTGATCTCGCCTTTGCCGTCGCGCTGACCGTTGGTGAATTCGCCGACATAGATGGTGCCATCGGCATAAGTCGCCCGGCCCGTGCCGTTACGCTGGCCATCGGCCCATTCGCCTTCATAGACGTAACCATTGTCATAGGTCATCTTGCCCTGACCATGGGTCTTGCCCTTCAGGAATTCGCCCTCATAGACCAGCCCGTTGACATAGGTGGCCCGGCCTTCGCCATTGATGACACCGTTTTCCCAGTTGCCTTCATAAATCGACCCGTCAGGATAGGTGATCTTGCCCGGCCCGTTGGCCACGTCATCGGCAAAGCTGCCTGCATAGACTGACCCGTCAGGATAAGTCACTTCGCCGGTGCCTTCGATCTTGCCTTCCACCCATTCGCCTGCATAGACATAGCCGTCAGTGCCGCGGAATGTGCCGGTGCCGTGACGGCGATCATTCAGGAATTCGCCTTCATAGACATCGCCATTGGCATAGGTAACCTTGCCCTGGCCTTCGCGGCGGCTGTCGATCAGGTTGCCTTCATACACATCGCCATTGGAATGGGTCAGCGTGCCGACACCCTGGATTTTGCCGTCCACCCATTCGCCGGAATAGATGATGCCATCGGCCATGGTCATGGTGCCCACACCGTGGCGTTCACCGGCGACCAGTGTGCCCTCGTAGACAGAGCCGTCAGCATAGGTGACCTTGCCTTCACCTTCCTTGATGCCGTTGATCCAGTTGCCTTCGTAGATATAGCCGTCGGGGCTGCTCATGATACCGACGCCATTATGCATCGCGTTGCGGAATGAGCCTTGATAAACAACACCATTGGCATAGGTCATCACACCACTGCCGGTCATGTTTCCGTCGACCCAGTCACCTTCATAGGTGCTGCCATCGGTGAATGTGATTCGACCCTGACCTTCGGGCTTTCCGGCGGCGAATTGGCCTTCATAGACCGATCCGTTGGGGAAGCGGGCAGTGCCTTGACCGCGAATCTCGCCTTCGACCCATTCGCCGGTATATTCAAACCCGTTCGGCAGGCGGTATGTGCCAGTGCCATCCTGCTTGCCATCGACAAAAGTACCTTCGTAGATACCCCCGTCATCATATTGTTTTGTTTGGACTGTTTGCGCATGGGCACCGACGGCCACACTGGACGCAATGATCGCCACCGCCACTGTCTTTGGTAATCCAAACATATTCATTCGTTTCTCCGATCCACTCCCCAATGGCGCGCAGCCTAATTCAGGGGTTACAGCCTGACAACGCCTAAGGTCTGCGATTGCCGCATCATCTGCCAATCGACTTTCCACCGCGTTTCTTTCTGCTACATCCATTGCAGCGCATTGGGACAAAACTATGACAAAAATATTTCGATTAACCATGGCACAGCAAAATCCTACGGTGGGGGACATCGCCGGGAATGCTGCCTTGGCCCGTGACGCGTGGGAGGCCGGGCGCGCGGCAAAGGCCGATCTGGTCGCGCTGCCAGAGATGTTCATCACTGGCTATCAGACCCAGGATCTGGTCGCCCGGCCCGCCTTCGTCGCCGATGCCATGCTGCATATCCGTACCCTTGCGCTTGACTGTGCCGATGGGCCTGCGCTGGCCATTGGCGGCCCGATGTTCGAAGATGACCGTCTATATAACTGCTACTTCGTCCTCAGCGGTGGCAAGATCATCGCCACCATGCGCAAGCATTTCCTCCCAAATTTCAACGTCTTCGATGAGGTGCGGTTGTTCAAAAGCGACGGCATCTCCGGCCCTTATACAATTGGCACGGATGGCCCGCGCATCGGCAGCCCGATCTGCGAGGACGCCTGGTACCCGGATGTCTGCGAAGCGATGACAGAAAGCGGCGCCGAGATATTATTGGTGCCCAACGGCTCCCCCTATTTCCGCGACAAGTTCCCGATCCGCATGAATAAGATGGTCGCACGCGTTGTCGAAAACAACGTGCCGCTGGTCTATCTCAATCTGGTTGGCGGGCAGGATGATCAGGTCTTTGACGGGGGGTCTTTCGTGCTGAACCCCGGCGGTCAGCTGGCTGTGCAGATGCCTGTTTTTGACAGCGATATCGCCCATGTCGATTTCCAGAAAACCGATCAGGGATGGGAGGCGATTGCCGGAAATAAGGCAACGCTGCCAGACAGTATCGAACAGGACTATCGTGTCATGGTTGAAGGTTTGCGCGACTACATGCGCAAAACGGGCTTCAAAAAGGTGCTCTTGGGCCTGTCAGGGGGAATCGACAGCGCCATTGTTGCCACAATCGCAACAGATGCGCTGGGCCCCGACAACGTACGCTGTGTGATGCTGCCATCCGAATACACCTCCCAAGGCTCGCTTAATGATGCGGCGGCGGCGGCCAACGCGCTGGGCGTCAAATACGACACGGTCAGCATCGCGGGCCCCCGCGCCGCCGTCACCGAAGCACTCGCGCCGCTCTTTGGCGACAGACCTGCAGACCTGACCGAGGAAAACATCCAGTCCCGCATACGTGGCCTCTTGCTGATGGCGCAGTCCAACAAGTTCGGTGAAATGCTGCTGACCACCGGCAACAAGTCAGAGGTCGCGGTCGGCTATGCCACGATCTATGGCGACATGGCGGGCGGCTATAACCCGATCAAGGACATGTACAAAACCCGCGTCTTCGAAACCTGCCGCTGGCGCAACGCCAATCACCGCGACTGGATGCAAGGCCCCGCCGGTGAAGTGATCCCCACCGCAATCATCGACAAACCCCCCTCCGCCGAGTTGCGGCCGGATCAGAAAGACGAAGACAGCCTGCCGCCCTATGACATCCTCGACGGTATCCTGAAAATGTTGGTCGATGATGAGGCATCGGTCGCCGAATGCGTCGCTGCAGGCTACGACCGGGACGTGGTCAAAAAGGTCGAACACCTGATCTACATCAGCGAATACAAACGGTTCCAGTCGGCCCCAGGTCCGCGCCTGTCCAACCGGGCCTTCTGGCTCGACCGGCGTTATCCGATTGTGAACCGCTGGCGGGATGGTAGTTAGTGGCGCAATCAACTTTTACGTGAAAGACGCCGCGATGCAGGAAAACAAGATCTACCCAAGCAAGGATAACGCAATCAACGGGGCGGTGGCCTGCGGCGTGTGCCTTGTCATTATCGGACTGATGGCCATCAAGGTGTGGAGAGACTCGGAAGACCCCGAGGTGATCCTTTGGGTGCTTGCGTTTTTTGGCGCTGCGGCGTTGTGGGGGCTGATCACCAGCACCAAGTCTTACATCAATCCCGTTCCAAGCTTTGCTGCCGACGCCGAGGGTTTTTCCGTTCGTGGCGGCGCAAAGCGACCCTGGTCAGAGTTCGTCGGCGTGCACATCAAATCGAACCGCATCCTGTTTATTCCAATCGTCAGTTGGGTCGTTGTCCGCGCTGGCTCCGGAATGCGCGGACGAAAACTGGAAATCCGCTACAGCCATCTGGCAGGGTCCGCTATGGAGACTGCGTATCAGATCCAGGCCCTAGCCGCACGTTTCCGGTAGCATTCCCCCTTTGTCGTCGACGCAAACGACGTTGTGATTTGTCCTGATCACGACGTCCGCAGATAGTCGCGTAAATACAAAAGGTATATCATGAAATCTCTCCTCACAATTGTTGCCTTTCTTCTCGGCAGCCAGACAGCACAAGCCTGCGGCGTGCAGACCGACTGCCCCGTGCCCGGCGGCACTTACAGGATCGATATGCCAGCGGATGGCCCCACCGGCGCCATCCTTTTCGCTCATGGCTATCGCGGCACGGCAAACGGCACCATGCGCAATGCACGCTTTCGACAGATGGCAACCGATATGGGGCTGGCCTTTGTCGCGCTCGACGCGGGGCCGGGCGATGACTGGCGATTGCCCAATGCGCCAGGACAGAATGCCGCTGACGGCACCACCAATTTTGACTACGTGGCCGCCGTCATCGACGATCTGAAAACAAAATACGGGTTCGGCAATGACCGGGTGATGATCACCGGGTTTTCGGCGGGGGGCATGCTGGTCTGGAACCTCGCCTGCGCGCGGCCCGATCTGGCGGGTGGCTTTGCGCCCGTGGCTGGCACCTTCTGGCTGGAACCGCCCAAAACCTGTACCGCCCCAGCGGCCAGCATCATCCATATGCATGGCGATGCCGACCGGACCGTTCCGCTCACCGGGCGGCCCATCGGCAATACGAAACAGGGCGACGTGGCTGAGGTGCTGACATTCTACCGTGATCTGGGTGGTTTCAGCGAAAGCTACAGCCGCCAAGGGCCGGGTCTGGACTGCAAGGGTGACAGAAACGCCTCCGGCGACGTGCTTGAATTCTGCATGTTCGAAGGCGGGCATTCCTTCAGCCGGGCCTATGTGGCCGACGCCTGGGATCGGTTCGTCGCGCTGGGGCAGATTGCGGACGATTGATCGCGGACCGGGCGCGACCTATCCTGCGGCCATGGCCAGCGACGATAGCATCAGAATCTATTTGCATCGCAAGGTGCCGTTTCTGGCCAGCCTGATCCTGATCGTATCGGGTGTGTTTTTCTGCGTGCTCTACACGCTTGTCTGGCCGCCCCGGTTCAACTTTGGTGACCTTCTGTTCCTGATTGCCGGACCGGGACAATTGGGGCTCGGCATCTGGTCGGTTCTTCATCGACCCGCCCCGCAATTGCGGATCGCAATCACGGCGGACGCCATCACCGTCCGGCCTGACGGGCGAGGGCAAGGGCCGGTGACGATCCCCTGGGATGATCTGACCAGCGTCGCGCAGACGGGTCTGTCCGATCGGGACACCCGCCTGCGCTTCGCGGCCACCACGGGCGACCATGTGGTCCACACGCCATTCCTTGATCGGACACCAGGCGACATTCTGCGGCTGATCACCATACAACTTGAAAACAAGGGAAAACATCTGGCCCAGTCCAAAAGCCCGGTTCTGGGTGCCGACACTGGCATCTGGGAAGTGCGCGCAGGCATTCCGTTTCAGACTGACTAGACCTGTCAGGTTGAAAACTGGTTAACTCCATCCAAGGTAAGGAGACGTCGATGACAGAAAACAAGACTCAACCCACCGGCGTCGGTATCAGCGACTTCATCGCAGGCGTCGAACATCCGACGCGCCGTGCTGATGCCGAAACGCTGGATGCCATGTTCCGGCGGGTCACCGGCTGGCAGCCACGCATGTGGGGGCCAACCATAATCGGCTACGGGCAGTATCACTACACTTACGAAAGCGGACGAACGGGTGATTTTCTGGCCACGGGGTTTAGCCCCCGCAAGGTTAACCTCGTCCTTTACATCATGCCCGGATATGCGGATTTCGGACACATCATGGACCGGCTCGGCAAACACAAGCTTGGCAAATCCTGCCTTTACATCAACAAACTAGCCGATGTGGACATGGGCGTGGTCGAGGAACTCGTGCAGGCCGGGCTGGACGATCTGGGCAGCCGCTGGCCGGTCAGCGCCACCTGAGCGAACCCAGATGGCGCACTGCTCTTAAAGCAGCTGATAGCTATGCGGCACGTAATGAAACCCGCCTTCGCCACGCGTATCGATATAGCCCATGCCGGGGAAGGGCATGTGATAACCGATCAGCGGAACACGATCCGCCGCCGCCATTCCCAGAACGCGTTTTCGGCTCGCCGCGGCAGCGGCCTTGTCCATGTCAAAGCGGACTTCCCAATCCGGATAGGCCACCGACCAGACATAGTGATTGGCAAGGTCCGCCATCAGGAACAACTGTTTGCCTCCGCTTTCCAGCATATAGCCCATGTGGCCCGGCGTATGACCAAAGGCATCGACGGCGGTGATCCCACCGCGCACATCATCGCCCGGTTGGATGAATGAAAACTTCTCGGCCAGCGGGCGCACCTTGGCCTCGAAACCTTCGTTTTCGGCCCCGGCCCAGTGATCGAACTCGGCTTGCCCGGTGACATAGGCGGCGTTGGCGAATGTCTCCGCCCCGGCATCATCGGCCAGCCCGCCGATATGGTCGCCATGCATATGGGTGATCACCACATGGGTCACCTGATCGGCGGTGTAACCGGCAGCCTCCATCGCGCTCAGGGTGCCTGCGGGGCTCAGCCCGGTATCAAACAGGATCACCTCTGATCCGGTATTGACCACCGTGGGCGTGAAAAAGAACTGGGCGGCATCGATTGGGATGAAATTGGCGGCGCTGACCTCGGCAAATGTGTCGGCATCCACGTTCATCCCGAAAATCTGCTGCGGGTTTTCCACGCTGCGGCTGCCCGCCAGCAGGGTCGTGACGCGAAAGTCGCCCAAGGTAAAGTTGCGGTGGGTCGGCATGGCCGGGGCAGTATGACCATCTGCGATCGCGAGGGAAGGGGCAGCGGCAAGCGGCAATGCCGCACCGGATAGCAGGGTTTGGCGACGGGTCAGCTTCATCGGATCAACCTTTCATGTATTGAGGTGACGTAAGGGTAGCGCCTGCAAGACCTACGGCAAGGAACGGTTGCGTGAGCGTTCACAAAGATGAACGTGGTCTTAACCTTTGCACCGCGCGTTGCGTTAATGGGGCAAAATCGGCGCAAGGGGTCCGACGCAAGTCCGACGTTTTGCCGACGCGATGCCGACTGGTCATTTTGGCCAAAAGCCCTGTGTTAACTGGCGATCATGCGATTCGCCCAAACCAGGGTGTTGCGCAGCGCAAACTGGACATCCGAACGTTGCCATGCTCAAAGCCCTGCAACAAAGGAATGTCCGCATGACCACCACAAGATTCGCCCCATCCCCCACCGGCTATCTGCATATCGGCAACCTGCGCGCCGCTTTGTTCAACTATGCCATCGCCCGGCAAAACGGCGGCACCTTTATCCTGCGGATCGACGATACCGATCAGGAACGCTCCAAAGACGAATATATCACCGGGATCGAAGAGGATCTGACCTGGCTGGGCCTCACCTGGGACCGGATGGAATACCAGTCCAAACGCATGGACCGCTACGAGGCGGCCAAGCAAAAGCTGATCGACATGGGCCGTCTTTATGAATGTTTCGAGACGCCGACGGAACTGGACCTGAAGCGCAAGAAACAGCTCAATATGGGCAAACCGCCGGTCTATGACCGGGCGGCGCTGGCCTTGACCGAGGACGAAAAAAACACGCTCCGGGCCGAGCGTGGATCGCATTGGCGGTTCAAGCTCGATCACGAACGGATCGAATGGACCGACGGGATCATCGGCGACATTTCCATTGACGCCGCATCCGTCAGCGACCCGGTTCTGTTCAAGAATGACGGACAGATTTTGTACACGCTGGCCTCGGTCGTCGATGATACCGAAATGGGGATCACCGATATCGTCCGCGGGTCCGATCACGTGACAAATACTGCGACACAAATCCAGATTATTCAGGCACTTGGCGGCGCTGTGCCCCGGTTCGCCCATCATTCCCTGCTGACCGGCCCACAGGGCGAGGCGCTGTCTAAACGGCTCGGCACGCTGGCCCTGCGCGACCTGCGCAAACAGGGCATCGCGCCGCAGGCGATCCTGTCGCTGATGGCGCGGCTGGGGTCATCGGACCCCGTGGAATTGCGGGCCAATGTGCAAGAGGTCGTGGACGGATTTGATCTGTCGAAATTCGGCTCTGCCCCGACAAAGTTCGATGCCGAAGACCTCAAACCGCTGACAGCGCGCTATCTTGGCACCCTCAGCAGTGGCGATGTGGCCGATGTTTTAACATCGGCTGGCGTGCCCGATGAACTGGCAGAGCCTTTCTGGAATGTGGTGCGTGACAACATCACCACGCTTGATGACGTGGCCGGATGGTGGAAGATGTTCCGCGACGGGGCGACTCCGCTGGTGGCAGATGAAGACAAGGATTTTGTGGCACAAGCTTTCTTCCTGCTCGACAGCCCACCCTATACTGCAGACACATGGGGCAGCTGGACCGCGGCGGTGAAAGAGGCGACGGGCCGCAAAGGTAAGCAATTGTTCATGCCCTTGCGCAAGGCTGTCACCGGGCGCGAACGGGGGCCGGAAATGGCCGATGTGATGCCGCTGTTGCAAACAAAGCCCGGTGTCTGACGGTAGCAAATCGGTCACCATCCGCCGCGAACGCGGCTTCTATGGCATATTCCGCAAACTGATCGTGCAGGTCGACGGGGCGGAACTGCTGCGGATCAAAGCAGGCGAGACGTTAGAGGCCAAGCTGCCGGCAGGCGCGCGCCATCTGGATATGCGGATGGACTGGATCACCACGCCGCCCTTTGACTTGGCAGATGTCCGGGCGGGCGATACGCTGGTCATCTACGTCCAACGCCGGAGCTTTCACCAGATGTCGAGCCTCAAGGAAATTCCATTCGGTATCCGGATCGACCGCCCGTAAATGGCTGATAATCAAGCCATATTTACCAGGGGTAACCTGTTTCGCCATATCTCGGTCATGTCATTCACAGCCTCTATCGGGCTGATGGCCGTGTTTCTGGTCGATTTCGTCGACATGATCTTCATCTCGATGCTGGGCAAGGCAGAACTGGCCGCCGCCGTGGGCTATGCCGGGGCGATCCTGTTTTTTACCACCTCTTTTGGCATCGGCATGGCGATCGCCGCGGGTGCGCTGGTGGCCCGTGCGCTGGGCGCGGGCGAGGCGGAAGAGGCGCGCCGGCGTGCGACAAATTCACTGATCTAC
This sequence comes from Yoonia sp. R2-816, assembly GCF_046762905.1. Taxonomy (NCBI): domain Bacteria; kingdom Pseudomonadati; phylum Pseudomonadota; class Alphaproteobacteria; order Rhodobacterales; family Paracoccaceae; genus Yoonia; species Yoonia sp. R2-816. The sequence goes on from NZ_JBKQXN010000182.1 coordinate 189,626, forward strand.
GGCGTTGTTTTCGGGGCACTTTTTGCCAGTTCCGTCTGGTGGAATCTGGGGTTCTTTGTCACCCTCCTTGGGGCCGAGGGCGAAACAAAAGCGCTCGCCGTTCACTACTTGCAAATCATCGTCCCATCCCTGCCTTTCCTGATGGTGGGCATGATCGGCGGGGCGATCTTGCGCGCCCATGGCGATGCGCGCCGGGCCATGATGGCCACGATCTGGGGCGGGCTGGTCAATGCCGTGCTGGACCCGATCCTGATTTTCGGGCTGGATCTGGAATTGACAGGTGCTGCACTGGCCAGTGTGGCCGCGCGGCTGGTCATTGCCGTGGTTGCCCTGATCCCGCTGATCCGGCATTACGATGGGTTCGACAGGCCCACACCACAAAGCCTGACGGTTGATCTGCGGCCCATTCTGGCCATCGCGGTGCCTGCCATCCTGACCCAGCTGGCCACGCCCGTGGGGCAGGCCTATGTCACCCGCGCCATGGCCGAATTTGGCGAAGATGCCGTGGCAGGCATGGCCATCGTCGCCCGTATGACGCCCGTCGGCTTTGGTATCATCTTTGCGCTCTCTGGCGCCATCGGGCCGATCATAGGGCAGAATGCCGGGGCGAACCTGCCCGACCGGGTGCGCGGCGCGTTCCGCGACGGGCTGATCTTTACGGCCCTTGTCGTCGTCGTGGTCTCAACCCTGTTTTTCCTGTCCCGCCCGCTGCTTGTGATGCTGTTCCAGCTGGACGGTATGGCGCTGACGCTGGTGTTCCTGTTTGCCGGGCCGCTGTCGCTGATGTTCTTTTTCAACGGGGTCATCTTCGTGACAAACGCTGCGTTCAACAATCTGGGCCATCCGTTCTATTCGACCATCGTCAACTGGGGGCGGCACACGGCAGGGACGATCCCGTTCGTGATGGTGGGGGCGGCGTGGTATGGCGCGCCCGGTGTCCTGATCGGGCAATATGTGGGCGGTGCTGTCTTTGCGCTGGTGGCGTTCATTCTGGCGCGCCGGGTGATCGCCATGCAGGGTCAAGCGCCTGACAGTGAACCCTTTGCGCGGCAGGCGCGCCTATTCAGCCTGTTCCACCACCGCCGCTAAATGCCTGTCCACCAGCGCCCGCTCATCGTCTGACAGCGGCTGGTGACGCGGATAGACCGGGTCGGCCCGGTCATTCAGCACAGGGGTGTTCCAGCCTACCGTGGTGCGAAAGAAATCGGTAACGCCCTGATGGCCATAAACCCGCAGATAGCCCTGCACGACCACATCCAGATAACTCAGCAGGATCGGATGGTCGCCTTCATCGGCAGCATGTTCCGGCTTGACCTGATAGATTGCCGTGGGCGCCGTTGGCCCGTTATGGCGCACCACCGGCGTGACATCGTGGCGATGATAAGCCGCCTCGCGAGCATCCAGCAGCGCCCAGTCGGCGCCGGGCACCCGTGCAATCAGCCCGCGCAGGGTGCTGTCATTGGCAGGCTCCACCGACAGATACGCTGCCTCGCGCAGGTTGGTCTTGCGCCAGACGCGCCGCCAGCCATGCAGCATGGCCGGACGCGGATCGGCATAGTCGTGGGTCGCCACATTGACCAGACTGCCATAGCCAAAGAATGCGGGGTCGCTCATTCCCGTGCTCTTAGCACCTGCGCCGGCTTTGCGGCAAGGGGACGCCAGGCAAAGGCTAGCCCGGCCAGCAGCGACGCCATGACACCGCCCCCGATGATGGCCAGCGCGTTGGACCAGATCACGTTATACCCGGTTTCCATAATATAGGTGGCCACCGCCCAGCCGCCCAGAATGCCAGCGCCAAGCGCCACGATCCCGGCAGCCAGCCCCACCAATGCGGCCCGCAACGCAAAGCTAGTCATGATCCGGCGGCGCGAGGCCCCCAGCGTCTTCAGCACCGCCGATTCAAAGGTGCGCGCCCGTTCACCGGCCGCTGCGGCCCCGATCAGCACCAGAAAGCCGGTGACCAATGTGATCAGTGCGCCATAGCGTGTCGCCGCCGAAATACCGCCGATCACTTCGATCACCTGATCGATCGCGTCGCGGATGCGGATCGCGGTGATGTTGGGATAGGCGCTGGCCAGATCGCGCAGGATCTGCGCCTCGGCCTCTTCCTCGGCATAGACGGTGGAAATCCAGCTATGCGGCGCGCCTGCCAGCGCGCTTTCGTTCATCGCCAGCACAAAGCCGATCCCGGCGTCTTCCCAACTGACATTGCGAAAACTTGTCACCTCACCGGTGATGTCCCGGCCCAGCACGTTGATGGTCAGCGTATCGCCCAGTCCTAGCCCCATCTCCAGCGCTTCTTCCTCGGCAAAGCTGATCTGGGGCGGGCCGGTATAGCCTTCGGGCCACCATGCACCCTGGGTGACTTCGGTCCCTTTGGGCTGCGCATCGGCATAGGTGATGCCCCGGTCGCCCTGCACGACCCAATGGCCGCCTGCGAACTCTTCGGCGGGGCGTCCGTTGATCTGGGTGATGATGCCGCGCAGCATCGGCGCTGTGTCAACGCGGCTGACGGCAGGGTCGCCATCCAGACGCGCGCGGAACCCGTCGATCTGGTCAGGCTGGATATCGACAAAGAAATAGCTGGGGGCAACGGCTGGCAGATCGTCAGAGAATGAACTGCGCAGGTTGCCGTCGATCTGGCCGACAGCGGCCAGCACGGTCAGGCCAAGGCCAAGCGACAAGACGACCGATGTCGTTTCGCCCCCCCGCGCGCCAATGGCACCAAAGGCCAGCCGCAGGGCAGGGCGGCCGCGGGCCGGGCGCCGGAATCGCCGTGCGGTCCAGCGGATAATGAATGCAGCGATCACCAGAACAAATAGCGCGCCCGCAATCCCGCCTGCTGTCCAAAGGGTCAGGAACGCAGTGCCGGAAAACCAGATCGCGGCGCCGATCAGCAGGGCAATCAGTGCGACAATGGCAATCAGATAGCGCCGACCGGGCAGTGTCCGCGATCCGGCAAAGGCATCACGGAATAAGGTGGCGGCGCGGATATCTTCGGTCTTGGCCAAGGGCCAGAGCGTAAAGATGAGGGCGGCCAGCAGGCCATATATCGCGGCCTCGACCAGTGGACGCGGATAGATCGCGAACTCTGCCGGGATGGGCAGTCGCGCCTCGATCAGAGGGGCGAAAAGAACCGGCAGACCGGCCCCGAGCAGCAGCCCCAGCGCAACCCCGGCCAGCGTCAGCACCCCGACCTGAATGAAGTAGGTCAGAAAGATGATCTGCCGCGTCGCTCCAAGCGTTTTCAGCGTGGCAATGACGCCGGTCTTGCCTGCCAGATACGCACGTACTGCTGCAGATACGCCCACGCCACCGACGGCAAGGCCAGACAGCCCCACAAGAATCAGAAACGCCCCGATCCGGTCCACGAATTGCGCAACACCGCCCGCACCACGTCTGCTGTCGCGCCAACGCAGCCCGCTGTCGCGGAACTCCGCTTCGGCCTGATCTTCAAGCGCCTGCAGATCGGCACCGGGGGGCAGATCAAGCCGGTATTGCGTGGAAAACAGCGTGCCTTCGGCGAGCAATCCCGATTGCGCCAGATCGTCGGTCAGCACGATGGTGCGCGGGCCCAGGCCGAACCCTCCTGCGGCGTTGTCAGGATAGCGGTCCAGAATCGCTCGCAGGGTGAATTCCTGTTCGCCCAGCCGGAATGTATCGCCGGGGGTCAGGCCCAACCTGTCGGCCAGCACCCGTTCCATCACGCCGCCATAACCGACCAGTGCCTGATCAAGCCGCATGTCCGGGTCCAGCCGGACCTCGCCGATCAGCGGATAGGCATCATCAACGGCGCGGATCTGGGTCAGGCCACGTTCATCACCGACAACGGCCATCGACCGGAAATCAACCGTTTCAGAGATATCCTCAGCAATGGATTGCAGCCAGGCCAGCTCGTCATCGCGGGCAAAGCGGTAGGTGAATTCGACCTCGGCATCGCCGCCCAGCAAGGCGGCACCGTCACGTTGCAACCCCGCCTCGATCCCGGCGCGCACCGTGCCCACAGCGGCAATTGCGGCGACACCCAGCGCCAGACAGGCCAGGAACACACGAAACCCGCGCAGGCCCCCGCGCAATTCGCGCAGGGCAAACCGGAACGCGACATTCATTCTGCAGCCTTTGCCAGCGGCGTATCAATGCGCCCATCGCGCAGGCGGATCACCCGGTCACACCGCGCGGCCAACTCGCCCGAATGGGTGACCATGATTAGGGTCGCCCCATGACGGTCACGCAGATCGAACAGCAGTTCGATGATTGCTTGCCCATTCGCTTCGTCCAGATTGCCGGTGGGTTCGTCCGCCAGCAGCAGGCGGGGCCGGGGGGCCGAGGCGCGGGCCAACGCCACACGTTGCTGTTCGCCGCCAGACATCTGACTAGGGTAATGATCAATCCGGTCGCCCAGCCCGACGGCACGCAATTCGGCCTCGGCCCGATCAAACGCATCCTTCGCCCCGGCCAGTTCCAGCGGGGTTGCGACGTTTTCCAAAGCGGTCATTGTTGGGATCAGGTGGAAAGATTGGAAAACCACCCCCATATTGTCCCTGCGAAAGCGGGCCAGCTGGTCCTCGTTCATGTTTGTCAGGTCCTGGCCAAGTGCCGTGATCTTGCCGGATGTGGCCTGTTCCAGCCCGCCCATCAACATAAGGAGTGACGATTTGCCCGACCCGCTTGGCCCGACAAGGCCCAATGTCTCGCCCCCTGCCACATCCAGTGAGATATCGTGCAGGATGTCCACGCGACCTGCATTGCCGTCGAGTGACAGGTTGGCGTCAGAGATCGAAAGAACGGGGTCGGTCATGCAGGCTGCCTCAGGTCGTTTTGTTTCATTTGCATATGGGGCGCTTTGTCATATCAGCAAGCTGGTTATCGCGGTTTTGATAACAACCGGTGTCGCCCGGGCAGAAACCGTCACGGTTGCGGCCTTGGGCGACAGTCTGACGGCAGGGTACGGGCTGGCCCAGGGTGAAGGTTTCGTGCCGCAACTGCAGGCATGGCTGCAGGGGCAGGGGGCCGATGTGACGGTGATGAACGCCGGTGTCTCCGGCGATACAACGGCTGGGGGGCTGTCGCGCGTGGACTGGACCCTGACGCCGGATGTGGATGCCATGATCGTCACGCTAGGCGGCAATGATTACCTGCGCGGGATTGATCCTGCCGTCAGCCGGGCCAATCTGGATGGTGTTTTGGCCGCAGGGCAAGAGGCCGGGGTCGAGATGCTGCTGGTCGGCCTGAAGGCGGGCACCAATTACGGGCTTGATTACAAAATAGAATTTGACGCGATCTATACCGATCTGGCGGCCAAATACGATGTGCCTCTCTACGCCGGTTTCTTTGACGGGCTGCGGGCGGTCGCAGGAATGCAGGAAGGCATGGCAGAGTTTATGCAAGCCGATGGCATCCATCCTAACAAGGATGGGGTGGCGGTGATCGTCGCGGCGATTGGACCAACCGTGCTGGACTTGGTCGAGGCGGTGGACTAATGCCGGGCCGGTTTTTCCTGACGCGCCCCGCCGCAGGGATCACCGACCCACCAAGGATGAACATCGCGCCGGGCCAAGAGGTGATCACCCTGACCAAGGACGGCGCGCAGCATATGCGCTGGGGGCTGATCCCGGTGGGGCGGGTCAACGCAAGGGGACGCCCTGTCATGGAAACCATCGTCAATGCGCGGTCCGAAACCGTCTTTGACAAATCCGCCTTTCAGGATGTGAAACTGGCCGCCGTCCCGGTGGAAGGCTGGTACGAATGGACCGGCGAAAAGCGGCGCAAGCAGCCCTGGCGGATCAGCCGCAAGGATGGCGCGCTGCTGTGGTTCGCCGCGATCTATGACATCTGGAACGGACCGGGTGGTGTGCAGGTGTATCAGGTTGCGACCATCACCTGTGAACCCTCAGCGGATGTGCGCGAAATCCATCACAGAATGGGAGTTATCCTTGAAGAAAGCCAGTTGGATCACTGGTTTGAGTGCGACGAAGAAGCAGCAAAGGCGCTGATGCGGCCTTATCCTGACGGCACCTTGCAGATTGAAAAGGCAGATGACGTGGACTGGACGGCGCCTTGAGCGTAGGCTGCAACTCTCAACAAACTGGAGGGAGCTACAATGTCAGTCGCAAAAGTCACCGAAATCATCGCATCTTCGTCGAAATCCTTTGATGACGCGGTCGAGAACGGGATCAAGAAGGCATCCAAAACGCTCAAGGGGATCACCGGGGCCTGGGTTGCCGATCAGAAAGTGACGGTGAAGGATGGTGAGGTGGACGAATATCGGGTCGTGATGAAAGTGACCTTCGTCCTGCAGGATTGAACGCAAAAGGGCGCCCTGCGAGGCGCCCTTTTCGCAGCATATGATCGCCGAATTTAGTCGGCCAACGTCAGGTTCACAGCGCTTTCGCGACCATCGCGACCTGCTTCGATGTCAAAATTAACCTTCTGATCATCTTTGAGGCCGGTAAGACCCGACCGCTCCACAGCAGAAATATGGACGAAAACGTCCTTCGTTCCGCCGTCAGGTGCGATAAAGCCGTAGCCTTTTGTGGTGTTGAACCATTTGACAGTGCCTGAAGCCATGTCCTTGTCTTCCTTACTTAGTTTCCGCTCGCGGGACTGCAGCGGACCGGCTCGGTCAAACTTGGATCGAAAGACTGGGCCGTAGAAGGAGACAGTGGTCGATAGATTTAACGTCGCAGTTGCAGAATGGCATCTGCGGCAACAAAATCAAGAAAATTACATAATTGTAATAGAATCAGCGATTAAACGCCGGTCAATTGTGGCGCCCATGAAAACGCGCGCCACATTCTTCAAATTTGCAGGCTTACGCCAGGGCGAGGTTGATCGCCGATTCGCGGCCGTCACGGCCTGCTTCGATGTCGAAAGTGACCTTCTGGTCGTCTTTCAGACCGGTGAGGCCAGAACGCTCAACAGCAGAGATATGAACGAAAACGTCCTTTGATCCGCCATCAGGTGCGATAAAGCCGAAGCCTTTGGTTGCGTTGAACCATTTCACGGTGCCAGTAGCCATCGTGTTTTCCTTTGTATTTGTGCTGCCCACATGATTGCGGCAGCCCGGCTTAGTCAGTGCAAATTCGAGAGACTGTGGCCGAAAGGAGAACAGTGGGTCGAGTTGGATAACGTCTGCACCGCTCATGTGGGGCCAGTTGCAACAAAAAGCAAGATAAATCGTACCACACCCGCATCCGGGCGACAAAACAGCGGAAAAATGGGCTCCTACCAGTGTGGCGGGCGTTGATCACCTAAAGGGACAGTGCCGCCCGCATCCAATTCGCGGGTCGCTTCCCGCTCCATCAGCATCGCCAGACGGCGCATCGCCAGCGCCAGCTCTGTTTCCTGACGGGCAACAATATCAGATAATTCCTCGACCGTGCGGGTCAGATGGGCAATTTGTTCTTCCAGATGTGTGGTGTCGGTCATGGCACCTTTTAGCTGGCTTCCTTCGCTGCGAAAAGGGCGGGCAGATCGCCGCGTGTCTTTGCCAGATCAATTAGCGCGGCAAAATCCGCATCCAGTGTTTCGGCCAGCTGATCAAAACTGTCGATCACGAAATAGGTCGGCTGCACGATGTCGATGCGGTACGGCGTGCGGAACACGGTCAACAGGTCGAAATTCTGCATCAACGCATCACCTGACATCGCATGCGCGGCCTCAGCGGGCGATGACACGATGCCCGCCCCATAGGCGCGCAGGCCCTCTGACGTGCGGATCATCCCGAATTCGACCGTGAACCAGAAGAGCCGGAACATGTGCCAGCTATAGCCCTTGCCCAGTTCCCGCGCCTGTTTACCGAACCCTTCGATAAAATCGGCATAAGGCGTATTGGTCAGCATCGGGCAATGGCCGAACACCTCGTGAAACAGATCGGGTTCTTCGATGTAATCCATATGTTCGCGCCGCCGCAGGAAGGTGGCGACGGGAAACTTGCGCTGGCTGAGCAGCGCATAGAATTGCGATGGGGGGATGATGGCGGGCACACCCTCGGCCCCGGCCCCGGTGAGGGCATGCAGACGGGCGTCAATCTCTTTCACCTGCGGGGTTTTGTCTGCGTTCAGGCCCAGTTTGGCTACGCCGTCCAGATATTCCGGGGCCACCTTGCCGGGCAAAAAATCCATCTGCCGGGTAAACAACTCACCCCAGACGGCATCGTCTTCGGCGGTGTAAGGAAAAAACCCGTCTTCGTCGGGGTGTAGCGAAGTATAGGTCGTATCTTTGGGCATCGGAAAGCTCCTTTTGCCCAGTATCGCCCAACCTTGCGGAAATTTCCTGTCAATCACGTCGTGTTTTGAGTATTTTTGGAAGAAAGAAGTCGAAAGAAGTGGCGATATGAAATTTTCTGATCAGGAAAGGGCGCTTCTGGGCGCACTGCAGACCGACGCCGCGGCATCCCTCGCCGAATTGGCGGACCGCGCAGGCATGGCCACATCAACCGTCTGGCGCAAGCTGCAGGAGTTCGAAAACCTTGGCCTTCTGAAAGGCCGCGTGGCTCTTCTGGACCCCGCCAAGGCCGATGTGCGCCTTTGCGTCTTTGCCACCGTGCGCCTATCGGACCATGCCGAAACCTCGATCGCCGGGTTCGCCAGCGTCATTCGCAGTCATCCGGAGATTATGGAGGCGCACGCCATTTCCGGCACCGCCGACTATATCCTGAAAATCCGCTGCAAGGATGTGGAGGCCTACGAAGGCTTCATGACCCACACCCTCCTCCGCTCGCCCTTCGTCAAATCCGTCGTGTCGTCTTTCAGCCTGAAAGAGCTGAAATACACGACCGCATTGCCCCTATGACATTGCCGCGTTAAACGGCGCACGACCATAAAGGACAGGACCATGGCGAAGGACAAAAAACAGCCCCGCCCCAAGGCCGTAACGCCCAAGGGGTTCCGCGATTATTTCGGCGCAGAGGTGACAGCCCGTACCGAAATGCTGACCAAGATCGCCGGGGTCTATCATCGCTACGGGTTCGACGCGCTGGAAACATCCGCCGTCGAAACGGTCGAGGCGCTGGGCAAGTTCCTGCCGGACGTGGACCGGCCCAATGAAGGGGTTTTCGCCTGGGAAGAAGACGGCGATTGGCTGGCCCTGCGCTATGACATGACAGCACCGCTCGCCCGCGTCGCCGCACAATACCGCAACGACCTGCCATCGCCCTATCGCCGTTATACGATGGGGCCAGTCTGGCGGAACGAAAAGCCCGGGCCGGGGCGGTTCCGGCAGTTTTATCAATGCGATGCAGATACGGTGGGGTCGGCATCAGTGGCCGCCGATGCCGAGATTTGCGCAATGCTGGCCGGTACGCTGGAAGAGGTCGGTATTCCGCGCGGCGACTACGTGATCCGGGTGAATAACCGCAAGGTGCTGGATGCCGTGCTGGAAAACATCGGACTTTCAGCGGATGATGTCGGCAAGAGAGAAGCAGTGCTACGCAACATCGATAAGTACGACAAAGTTGGTCGTGAGGGTGTCCTTCTCCTTCTTACATCAGGGAGATTGGATGAATCGGGCGCATTTATTGACGGTGTTGGATTGTCCTCTCAGCAAGCTGAGACCGTATTGCTGTTTTTGAACTCTACTGGTGACAACAACGACGAGTCTCTAGATCTTCTTGGACAATTAATTGCCGATAGGCCCATCGGTCAGCAAGGCATTGAAGAATTGCAAACCATGTCGAAGTTGCTCGCTGCTCAAGGGTATACAGAAGAACAAATTAAGATCGATGCGTCTGTCGTCCGTGGCCTCGGCTATTACACCGGCCCGGTCTACGAGGCCGAACTGACCTTCGAAATCAAAGACGAAAAAGGCCGCCCCCGCAACTTCGGCTCCGTCGCAGGCGGCGGGCGTTATGACGACCTCGTCAAACGCTTCACCGGACAATCCGTCCCGGCCACCGGTGTCTCGATCGGTGTCGACCGCCTGCTCGCCGCGCTGCACGCGAAAGGCCGTATCGACAGCACCGCCCAAGGCCCCGTCATCGTCACCGTGATGGATCGCGACCGCATGGCCGATTACCAGACCATGGTCGCCGAACTGCGCAACGAAGGCATCCGGGCGGAGGTCTATCTGGGCAACCCCAAAAACTTCGGCAACCAACTGAAATATGCGGACAAACGGCACTCCCCCATCGCCATCATCGCGGGCGGGGACGAGTTCGACAAAGGTGTCGTGCAAATCAAGGACCTGATCCTTGGGGCCGAGATTGCCAAGAACGCCACGCTGGAAGAATGGAAAGACCGACCCAGCCAATACGAGGTGCCGCGCGATCAGATGCTCGCTAAAGTGCGTGAGATCTTGGACGGGCAAGGGTAATGCCAACCGCCCCCGCCACGTTGAAAGAGGCGCGCCGCCTGCGTGACCATTTCGCGGCCCAAGGCGCGCTGGTGGTCAAGGCCGACGTCCTGCAATCTGCTGACACATTGCTCGACCTTTATGGCGAGGATATCCGCGCGCGCGCCTACCTCACCTCCGACCCCCTGCGCGGTGAAATGGTGCTGCGCCCTGACTTCACCGTTCCCGTCGTGCAGATGCATATGGAAAGCCACGCGGAACCCGCCCGCTACACCTATTCCGGCAAGGTTTTCCGCAAACAAGAAAGCGATGAAACCCGTGCCAACGAATATGTGCAGGTCGGCTACGAGGTCTTCGACGGCCAGAACCCCGCCGGCGCTGATGCCGAGGTGTTCGCCACCATCGCCGCCGGGCTGGACGGGCTGCCGGTACGGGCGGCGACAGGCGACATCGGCATCCTGACGGCGGCTGTGCGCGGGTTGCAGACCACCGATGCGCGCAAGGCGGCCCTGCTGCGCCATATCTGGCGTCCCGGACGGTTCAAGGCCCTGCTGAAACGCTACGGATCGGGCACGGTGCCTGCCGCGCGTGCGGCCCTGCTGGCCGCCGATGATCCGTTTGCCGATGCCGGCCCCGATATCGGGCTGCGCAGCCGGGAAGAGGTTGCGGCCCGGATCGACGCATTGCGTGCCGATGCCACAGCAAGCCCCATCGCATCAGAAGAAATCGCCCTGATCGACGCGGTCCTGTCCTTGCGCGAAACCTGCCCCAATGTTCTCAGCGCGCTGCGCGACATCGCCGTCGATATGCCCTCTGTGCGGGACGCGGTGGCGCGGATGTCCGCCCGGCTTGATGCGATGTCAGGGCGGGGGATCGACATAGAAACGCTGGAGTTCGAAGGCAGCTATGGCCGCACCTCGCTGGAATATTACGACGGCTTCGTCTTTGGCTTTTACGCAATAGACCGACCCGACCTGCCACCGGTCGCCACAGGCGGGCGCTATGACGCGCTGACCACCCGGCTGGGACAGGGCAGGGCGGTGCCTGCGGTCGGCGGTGTGATCCGGCCCGATCTGGTGTTGGAGGTCGGTACATGCTGAAACTCGGCGTGCCGTCCAAGGGACGGCTGATGGACAAGACCTTCCAATGGTTCGGGCAGCGCGGGGTCACCTTGCGCAAATCCGGGTCCGACCGGGAATATGCGGGTGCCGTGGATGGGATCGACGGGGTTGAACTGGTGCTGCTGTCAGCCGGGGAAATCCCGCGCGAACTGGCAGCGGGGAACATCCATCTGGGTGTGACCGGATCGGACCTGGTGCGCGAAAAGCTGGCCAACTGGGATGCCCGGGTGGCCGAACTGGCGCCGATGGGGTTCGGCGGCGCCGACCTGATCATCGCCGTGCCGCAGGCCTGGGTCGATGTGGACACGCTGGATGATCTGGATGCGGCAGCAGCGGCGTTCCGGGCGCGACACGGCTTCCGGCTGCGGATCGCGACCAAATACCACCGGCTGGTCCGGGATTTCCTGCGCGACCACGGGGTCGCCGATTACCAGATCGTGGACAGCCAGGGGGCGACCGAAGGCACCGTCAAAAACGAAACGGCAGAGGCCATCGCCGACATCACCTCAACCGGTGAGACGCTGCGGGCGAACGGTCTGAAGATCCTGAGTGACGGGCTGATCCATGCCTCACAAGCGACCCTGTTTCGGGGGCGGCGGAAAGACTGGACCGATGAACAGCGCAGCAAATTGAAGGCACTGCAGATGGTGCTGGGGATTTGATGGGAAAATCCAAATAAGCGGGATCTATCAAATTCGATTGTGGCTTCGACGCATTGGAATTGCTGCTCAAAAGAGGGCAGTTTCATTGCAATTCGTTAGGTGAGGACGTCTCTTTCCGCCCCGATTTGCGGACAAAACATAACGCGCCCTCGATGGCCGTTCGCATTGGAGGTCCGCTGCACTGGTTTACCATTATAGAATACACATTCCGGCCACGGAGTCGTGTTGTGGCCACGTCCCAATACCGGCCTCATGATCAAGTTTGCGATGCCGACGTCGTAATCATGTTCGATATGTCACTCCGTTTATCATAGGTAATTCACCTTTTGGTTGAGGAAAGCTATCGTAAGTTTGGTGCATTGAAGGTACCTTTGGACTGGTTCATTTCGTGCGTTTCAGATCGAGGTAGCCGGTACGTTGTAGGTTTTGACTGACAGGCCAAATTTGGCCGACGAGCCGAGAGGTTCACCTAATGCTATATAATTTAACAATATTTTTTGGCAAAGATACTTCACGCTAGCCGTGGACATGTCTAAGGCAGAGGGTCATTATTGCTTCAGGTGACAAGTTTAACAGGCATCACAAATGACGTCTGTTGGTAGTTGGCAGCACCAAAAACCGTTCAACCCAAAATACTCAAGGTTGCACCAAAGGGGGACTCCCAAAAATGCCGTCTTCAACCCAAACCAATGATCCATGGTGGGTCAATGACCAAACACCGGACAATCCATTTGACAAAAGCGAAGACTACGAAACCTATCTCGACTATTTGGGGGCATTGCCCCGTAGCCTAACGCCAGAGGTCGCGGCGGAGCCGATGAGGATCAATGTCTCAGAGCTTGCCAACCATCCCGATTATCAGGCCGCCGCAGTTGGCGCCTTGCAGATGTGGGCTTCTGTCACACCACTCCAATTCGAAATAGTCTATGATACCCCCTTCGATCCCGACACGGATTGGATGCAGATCGTCAGCCCGGAAATTGGCGAGCCCAGTGATGGCAGCGCGTTTTCCAGCAACCGCTATGTCAGCGTGGGCCAACGTTTCCACGACACCGAGCCCAACCTGACGGATATCGGTGGTTACGTGTTTGACACCTTCGTTCACGAATTTGGCCATGAATTCGGTCTGAACCACCCCGGCCTATACAATTACAGCGGCCCGGGCGGCGTGCAGATCAACTATCTTAACAACGCCACCTGGATCTTTGATCGCCAGCAGTACAGCGTCATGTCCTATTTTGACGGCATTGACGTTGGTGAAGAAAGCCGATGGTCGGCAGCCACCCCCATGACGGCCGATATCGAGGCGACGATCCGTCGTTACTTCTCGGAGGTGGATGAGAACGGGGTGCGAACCTACGAGACCATCAATCTCCAAACCGGGGACAACGTCTATGGCTTCAACAGTACCGAATATGGATATGAGCTGACCTCAACGGGCATGCAGCGTGACATCGGTTTTGTGATCCACGACACGGGTGGCACCGACACAATTGATTTCTCTGGATCTACCGCAGACACGATCCTTGATTTGCGCGCCGGGCAGTTTTCCAGCGTCAATGGTCACAACAACAATGTATCGATTTTTGCCGGGCATAACGCCGATGAAACAGAATACTACATCGAAAACGGCATTGGCAGCAGCCATGACGATATCCTGATCGGCAATGACGGAAATAACGTTTTGGATGGCCGCGGCGGTGCTGACCGCATGGCGGGCTATGGCGGTGACGATGTCTATTTCGTCGATTCAATTGACGATATCGTGCACGAGGAGGAAGACGGCGGGAACGATACCATCATCGTGTTGTCCGGTGATATCGACATTGGGGATGTCGATAATGTTGAAAACATTATCTATACCAATGGAACGCCTTACCAACCAGACAATGGTGGCGGTGAAACGCCACCCAGTGCTGGCGACAACACCCTGACCAACATCATCATCGGGGATGGCAGCAGCGAGGTCCTTGAAGGGGGTGCCGGTGACGACACAATCTTTGGGATGGGCGGTGACGATTTCATCATCGGCGGTGCCGACTCACTCGCCAGTCGCGATATCAACAATACGATTGCGATCGCGGATCTTGAAGACCAAACCGAAAGTGATGACGGCAACGACACACTTTATGGCGGTGCTGGTAACGACACCATCCTTGGCGGCCAGGGCAATGATATCCTCAACGGTGGCGACGGCGACGATATGCTCAGTGGTCAAGACGGCATCGACGTCTTCATAGGCGGCGATGGCAGCGATACTGTTGACTACAGCCGGGAAAGCCCGTTCCAACTGCTCGTTAATCTTGAAACGAATGTGGCCAGTGGCGGCACAGCCTCGGGAGACACATTCTACAGCATCGAGAACCTGATTGGGTCGGATGACCGGATCGACCGTTTCGTCGGGAACGCATCGGACAATCATTTCTGGGGTCAGGGCGGTGGTGACTATTTCAACGGCGGCGCCGGGAATGACGTACTGGACGGCGGCAATGATGGCGACATCCTGTATGGCGAAGATGGCGATGACACGCTCATCGGCGGGTCCGGTCAGGACTACATGAATGGCGGCGACGGCATTGATACGGTTGTTTACGCTGGCAGTTCCGCTGGTGTGACCGTGGATCTTGCCAACGGGACGGCCAGTGGCGGCGACGCAACCGGCCCGGCGCAAATCGTCGGACGCGGCACTGTGATCCGGAACGACATCCTTGCCGAGATCGAAAATGTCGTCGGCTCATTCCATGATGATCACCTGATCGGGGACGACCAGACCAACGAACTTTCCGGTGGCTCTGGTGATGATACGCTGACGGGCGGCGGCGGTGCCGACATTCTGAACGGCGGCGCAGGTAGCGACACGGCTGATTACGCCGACGCGACCAGCGGGGTCCGGCTCAATCTCAGGCGCGACGGATCAGAGGGCGACACCTATGTTTCTATCGAAAATCTGGCCGGTTCGGGCTTTGATGATCGGTTGATCGGTGACCGTGCCGCCAATGTGCTGACAGGCCAAGGCGGCGATGATGTGCTGCGTGGCGGCGGGGGCGATGACACGCTGCTTGGCGACTTTGCATATCAGGGCGATGCGCCGCCAACCCCCGGTTTGGGCACTGGCTACGCCACATTGGGGCCTGATTCGACGAACAATTCGATCGCCACGGCATTCGACATTTCCGATAACTTCTCACTGACAGAAGACCCGGATATCTTCGATTCAACGACCGTGCTGCATACGACCGTCAATGCCACCGGCAACGGGCTCGGTGCATATTACAGTATCGATCTGGCGGCAGGTACGATCATCACAATCGACATTGACGGCATCGCCGATCCCAACGTCCATGACAGCTGGGTCAGGTTACTGGACAGCAATGGCAATATCGTCACCGAAAACGATGATGGCGGCGGCGATCCCGGCTCCACAAGCGTCCGGGATTCAAGCACTGTTTTCGTCGTCGAAGAAACCGGAACCTACTACATTCTGGAAGGCAGCTGGACACCGGAATCGACGGAAGGCGGCTGGACCGAAGCCATCCCCGAAGGGTCGACATACGAGTTGAACGTATCGGTCGACTTCCCTGCCCCACCTGCCCAACCCGGCGAGGCGGGCGATGACCGGCTCTTTGGTGGCAGAGGCAGCGACCTGCTCGATGGTGGGCTTGGCGCCGACTTGCTGGTCGGCGGCGCGGGCGAGGATTCGTTCCGCTTCACAACTGCATTGGGGGATGACAATGTTGACAGGATCAGGGACTTCTGTGTCACCGATGATTTGATCCTTCTCGACAACCTCATCTTTACGGAGCTGGGCGATGATGGTGTGTTGTCATTTGGTGCCTTCTACATGAGCGCCATCGGCGAAAGCTTTGATGCAGACCACCGCATCATTTATGACACGGACGATGGCATCTTGTCCTATGATGCAGACGGATCGGGCGAGGCTGACGCAATCCAGTTCGCACAGCTCGGCACAAACCTGAGCCTATCGGCAGATGACTTTGTTATCGTCTGATGCAATCTCAAAAGGGGGGCACAAGTGCCTCCCTTATCATTTTAGGCTCTCTGATCCACCGGATCACGGGAGCGATACACCAAGGATGAGACATCGTGATAAAACGCCGTATGGTCATGACCGGTACGATAGCTGCCGTCGTGGCAACAGCCGCCGCTGCGGAACAATCGACAGATCTTCGCGGCGAAGTCGTCTTCGAGGGCGGCAGCGCTATTCCTGAAGGAATAGTCAAAGTCTCTCTCGAAGGCCCTGACGTTCGTCCTGATGGCCAGCATGACGCTTACCAAACGAACGTCAGCAGCAACGGTCACTTAAGGGCGATCAGTTTCTCACTCTCCGGACCCGCTGACTTGCTCGCGTTATCAAACTTACAAATCGTGGCGCGCCTCGAACGCGCAGATGGCTGGCTGCTCGCGCGCGGCAGCGCAAAGCTCGTGGTCGGGTCGACAGTAGAGGTCACACTCAACAAGGTGATGTACTAAGGATTAAAGGAAGGCATGTCTTGAAGTCGTTTGTTTTTGACCCGGATCGAACCAAGATGCTGTAGATATAGAGCTCTAGGATTATGACCCATAAACAATAGACGGCGGCAGCGGCGAGAGAGACTTTGGGACAGCGGTCATATCGGCTTGCCACAAGTCGCCAATCTTTCAGCCTTCCGAATATGATCTCGATGCGGTCGCGCTCCTTGTATCTGCGACTGCTCCTATGTTTGTTCATTCTTTGGCGGAACGCGCACGAAGCTGCTGCCCGCGAGCTGAGAGCCGTCTTCATTGAAAGGCGCGCTGACAATGGGCCAGATTGAACGGGTCAGATTGGTGTAGTTTGTCGTGGCCGGATCGTTTGGATATGGCCCGTCGATTGCCGCGTAAAGAATGTCAGCTGCGATGGCTTCGAATGCACCACGGAAATGGTTGGTGGATTTCACGACGATGATCTGTCGTTGCTGCGGATCAATCCCAAGGTTGGAAAACAGGCTGGGCGAGAAGGCCTGCGCTCGGTTCGAATTCAGAACAACCTCTATGTCGCCCAATCTGATGACCGCGCAGTCGCCCAGGGGCACGGTGGATGTGCCAAAGGATTGCACAACGTCACGTTTCACATGTTGCACCGTGACGCGTGCATCAATCGGGGCGCCCGCATGGGCGGATGTCTTGCCGCCAAAGCGCAGATCAAATGTCGCCCCCTGACCGGCGGCGTGGCACAGCCGTACCGCCATCGGATCCCAGATCGTTCCCAGTGCAAAGGATGTGAGGCCCTTGTCGATCGCCTTTTGCAAGAGGATCGTTGAATCGCCCGCGACACCACCACCGGGGTTATCCCAGACATCTGCGATGATCACCGGCCCCTTTTTCGCGTGGGCGGCCTGCGCGAGGGCTTCATCCGCGGTGAGGAACGGTGGCCGCGTGCTGCCACGGAACGAAAACAACTCTTCCCCCAGGGTGCGGGCGATGCGGTCGCCGGTCGCCTTGTCATTGTCCGTGACAACAACTATCTTTGCCCCAAGATCGGCTGAATCCCCGGCCATGAACCCATGTATTGTCGAAACCGAAAGAACCTCGCCACGGCGTTCCATGGCGATCATCCGATCGACAAATCCGCGCATCGGTTGCTGGCTGGTTGGCAAGACATCCATCATGCGCACATCGAATACCGAAAGGCGTGGTGTGATTTCACCACGCACGGCCCGAATGGTCAGATCGACGCATGCCTCTGCCGTTTCAACAAAATCGGTGTGCGGGAACTCCTTGAAGGCTGTGATCACATCGCAATGCGCCACCCGGCGTTCGCTGAGATGCGAATGTGGGTCGAATGTGACGCCGATTTTGGCGTTGGGGCCGATGATGTTCCGCACAGCTTCAATCAATTCGCCTTCGCAATCGAGGCAGCCATCGGCGATCATTGCGCCATGCAGCCCAAGGACCACCGCATCCACAGGCATGGCATCCCGAAGTTGGTTCAGTACCTCATCGCGCAATCGCGTCCAGGTCGCGCGGTTGACCAGCCCACCCGGTTCCGCCCAGGTGGCGGTGCCTTCAACCAACTCCAACTCACCCATCGCCGCCCGTTTTCGCAATACGGGAAAGACCGCACTGCACAGCGTCGGCGTTTCTGGATGTTCGCCGGGAGGGGCATAAAGGCTCTGTGCGAAATCTTCGAAATCTGTCCGGAGTGGTGAGAAACTGTTGGTTTCAGTCGCAATCGAGGCTGTGAAGACCCGCATAAGTTTGTCCCTTTAGGTATAGTTTCCCAAAAGTCCGCGCAGACTGTTAGGACGCAGCTTGAAAGCACATTGGCAGCGGCGCCATATCAGCTGTCCTGAGAGGTCATTTCACGCAGTTCCTCAAGAATTTTGCGCAAACGCATCATGCGCTCGGTCGTCTCGGGTGCGGCATTGGCCTTGTCCGCTTGGGCCAGAATGAAATTCAACGATCTGATAACATCGCGCCAACGCGGGTGTTCAGGCAGCGTCTCGATCAGAAGGTACTTGTCCAGCGTGCGTGTTTGCAGCGATGTCTTGTCTAGGCTGACACGCCAGATACCGCTTTGTTCGGCAAAATCGACCTTGTTGCCGCGCTGGGATATGATCGACCACAGATCCAGCGTTTCCGTCATGGCCTGCACAAGGAGCGTGCGGTAAGCATCGCGCTGCTTGGGTGCGGCTGCGGGATTTTCGGTGGTCACATCCATTTCGGATATGGTCGTGTCTACGGCATCGCGGATTGTCGTCACAAATTTCGAGCGGCCCATGCGGCTGAACACGATGGCATGACCGGCGCCGGCCTCTGGCAGCATGTCGAACATATGCATATCCCAGCCCTGTCCATTCAGGTTCAGGCGGATGCCCGAAGGCTCACCATCGTTGCTGGTATCATGAAGGGCCGCAATGTGCTTTTGAGAGATCAGATCGCCTAGTCGCGTTTGTCCAATTTCCAACTGCTCTTTGAAAATCTGTCGGGCGGCGTGGTTGGCAAAAGTCAAGATACCGCGTGCATCGACGCAGATCAGCCCATCATCCAACACCTCAAGCATCTGTTTCATGCGGCGCTGCGACAGGCGCAGCGCATCTTCCACCTGGATCCTGCGGGTGATTTCGTCGCGCATTTCGGTGTTTTCGAGCGCATGGCGCTTTGCGCGGCTGGCTTCGAGCAAGGTGCGGATGCGGCTGAGAAGCTCATCCTTTACGAAGGGCTTGATGACGTAGTCATTCGCGCCAGCCTCGAACCCTTCGATCAGGTCGCTGGTACGGCCGCGTGCCGTCAGTAGAATGATGGGCAGTTCAAGCAGCGAAAATCGCTGCCGTAACAGCCGTACCACGTCCAGCCCGCTCAGACCGGCCATCATCACATCGAGGACAATCAAATCCGGCTTTTGGGCATTCACCGACATGATCGCATCAGTTCCGTTGGAACAGTCCGACACATGATAGCCATGTGGTTTCAACACGTTGTGCAGAACCTGCAAGTTGATCGGTTCGTCGTCCACAAGCAGGATATGCGGGGCGCCGTCACCTGCCGATAACGGTCCGGCACGGGTGTGGGCCGGTATCTGGTCGTCGTCCTCAAACGGCAATTCCGGCAGGGACGGCGGATCCGTGACCGTATCCGCGTCAGACGATGGCAGGGACAGCGTAAAGACCGACCCTTTGCCTAATGCGCTGCTGACCGCAATGCTGCCAGACATCAGAACCGCCAGATTGCGCGCAATTGTCAGGCCAAGACCTGTGCCCTCATCCTTGCTGCTACGGGTCAGATCAGAGGTGATCTGTTCAAGCGGATGGAAAATCTTTTCCAGACTGTCCGGCGCGATCCCTGGACCCTGATCGCGGATCGCGACGCTGACCACGGGCGGATCTGCGTCTGGGTGGGCAGCGGCTGATATGACGATCTCTGACGGGCCGCTGTGCCGGATCGCGTTGCTAACGAGATTGAACAGGATTTGTTCGAACCGCATCGGGTCCGCCTGCACGGCAGGCAGGGCGTCAGCGGCATCAATGCGTAACAAGGCGGCATGTTCGTGCAACAGCGGTTGTGCGAGCTGCGCTACATTACGCAACGATTGCACCACATTGACCGGCTTGATGTCCAGCCGCATACGGCCCTCGCGGATCCGGTAGATATCCAGCAGATCATCCACCAGTCGTGACAGGCGGCGTGCCGAAAACGAGATCAGCTGCAACTGGCTGCGCTGCCCCGGTTCCAGCTGGCCCATCACACCGGTTTCAAGCGTCTCGGCGATGCCGATGATCCCGTTCAAGGGTGTGCGCAGCTCGTGCGAGGTGTTTGCCAGGAACTGGTCCTTCATCCTGTCCGCCTCTTGCAGGGCTTTGTTCTTGTCCTCAATCTGGCGCAGATGGGTCTGAAGCTCGGTATTCTTCTTTCCGATCAGTTCAAGCTGATCACGGAGCGAACGGCGCATCTGGCTGACCGCCTGTGACAGGCTCGCGTATTCGCGCGGACGCCCATATTCGGGGAGGGGGTGATCAAGCGCGCCGTCAGCGATGGCACCCGCCGCTGATGCCAGATTTCGGATCGGGCCGGTGATGGATCTGGCCAAGATGAAAGAGATGACCACCAAGACAGACGCAGCGACGACGCCGATCAGCAGGAATGCTGACCGCAATTCGCGACTGGTTGCAAAGGCATCGGCCTGGCCGATCTCTGCGACGACCAGCCAATCCGGAAAAGGCGGCGCCAATCTGCCCCATGCTGACAGTGTAGGTGTCCCATTCAGCCCAGAGGCAAAGGTTGTGATCCCGGCCGCGTTCTGCATGCCAGCCGGAAGCGATACCGCGCGCCCGGGCATAAGACCTGATTCAGTCGATGACGCAATCACCCGGTTCTCGGACGAAACCAGAGTGACGATATCGCTTGTGTCCAGCATGTCCTGAAGCCCTTGCGCGGGCAGGCGCAAAATCAGGGTGGCCGTTGATCTGCCGTAAAGAGAGATGCTGACCGCCAGATGTGCCGCAACCTTGCCAGTGATCGGATCCTGGACAAAATCGGAAAAAATCACGTCCGTATCGCTGGATTTCAGGCGCGCATGGACCTGTGCAAGATGACTGTCATCAGCCGGTAGAAACCGGCCAAAATACGGATCATGCGCGACCGAATAGACAAGCAGGCCGCGTCGGTCGACAAGATAAAGATTGTCGAACTCTGAGCCTTCCAGAAACTCCACAAACCCTGGATGAAATCTGCGATAGGCATTGGCATATTCGATTGCTTCGCGCAGCAGGCGATCTTCAGCCTCGGGGGTTAGCCCGCCGTTACCCGAGGCCGCGTCACCGGTTTCCAGTATCCGGCGCACCGTCTGGACGGCCTGTTCGGTATCGTTGGATATCTGGCGCAGTGCATAGCTGAAGCCGTAAAAGTCGCCGATCGAATAGCGCACATTTGATGATTGGGCATAGTTTTCCGCCTGCCGCTGGGCAAAAGCCAGATACTGACGAATTTCGCTGCTTTTGGAGTCCCGGACGAAGGACACGCGTTGGAAGGTTTCGACCGTGATATTCTCTTTCACCAGCGAGAAGAAAACAATTCCGCCAAGCGCCAGCGGGAGGATTGAAGCCAAAAGAAAGGTCAAAAGCAGCTGTGCCTGAATTCCCTTAAACACTGCGCGGCGGCCTCCCCTGATGGATCATTGCATAACTTGAACGCGGATACCAAGGCCAGTCCATCCAGTTTGAAGGGCGACAGAGGGCGACGGTCCGATTTCGGATATGCGACGTAAGATACTGATTTTGATTTCTAATTCATGCATATCCCGAGCCGTCAAAACCGGGTTTTGACGAAACTTACGATTTTTCAGGATGCATGCGGGCCGTTCAGGTCGTTGAATGCAATGATCTTGAACTGCTTGCTCGTTTGGCACGCCGCACCGGCGATTGCATGACGAAGTGCGGGCAGGATGGGGCGGCATCTTATCGGTTCATGAGACGTCGCGAGAAAAGGGAGCGAACATAATGAAAAATACAATTCACACTGGATTGGCGCTGTCGGCTGCGATGCTTGTTGGCACTGGTGCAAACGCAGAGGACGCAACGGTCAGTATCCTGCCGACGCAGGTCACCGCATGGGTTGAGAACTTCAATCCCTACAACGTGTCCTCCGTTGTTCCGACAGTGACTGATTTTGTCTATGAACCGATGGTGATCTTCAATTCCTTCGCGGGCGGTGAACCCAGCTACCGCACGGCGACGGCCTATAGTTACAGCGATGACCTGTCATCTGTGACGTTCACACTGCGCGAGGGGGTGAAATGGTCCGACGGAGAAGCGTTTGATGCCGAAGACGTCGCATTTTCGTTTGATCTGGTTCTCGGCAATCCCGCGCTCGACACGTTCGGCATGTCAAAAATCGTCTCTTCGGTTGAGGTTGTGGACCCACAAACCGTGACGTTTCGCCTTGCTGCACCCAGCAGCCAGGCCGTTTTTGAAATCGTCCGCGTTCCGATTGTGGCGCAACACGCTTGGGCAGAGGTTTCTGACCCCGTTACCTTTACCAACCCCGATCCGATTGGCACCGGTGCCATGACAGAATTCACGCGCTTCACCGAACAGGAATACATCCAATGCCGCAATCCCAGTTACTGGGACAATGACAGCCTTTTTGTCGATTGCCTGCGTGTTCCGCAGATTGCAAATAATGATCAGGCCCTGGCCGCCGCAGCCAATGGTGAACTTGACTGGATGGGGTCATTCCTTCCTGACATCGAAAATACCTATGTGTCCAAGGATCCGGATAACCATCGTTACTGGCTGCCCGGCGGATCACTGGTGATGTTCAACATGAACCTTGAAAGTGACGATGCGGGCAACAATGCCGCATTCAACGATGTCAATTTTCGCCGCGCGGTGTCGATGAGCTTTGACCGTGAGGCGATGGTCGAGATTGCAGGTTATGGCTATCCCACGATCAACGCTTATCCGTCCGGGTTGGGCAGCGCGTTTCACGCCTGGAACAATCCAGAGGTCGATGAGAAATTCGGTGAATTCACCCAGTACAGCCCCGAAGCGGCCCGTGAACTTCTGGCCGAAAGTGGATATTCCGACATTGATGGTGACGGCTTTGTCGAGGCGCCAAATGGCGAAGCTGTCAGCTTTGACATCATCGTGCCTAACGGGTGGACCGACTGGGTGAACACGGTGCAGATCGCCGTTGAAGGACTGACCGAGGTTGGCATCAAGGCCAATGTGGCAACACCTGAGGCCGCAGTCTGGACCGAGAAGCTGATCAGCGGGGACTATGATTTCGCGATCAATGCTATCAGTGTGGGGACGACGCCATACAACCACTTTGAACGGGGGCTGCACCAGCGCAATCAGGGCATATCCCGCTTTGCCCCCGCGCGGTGGGACAATAGCGAAATCAGCGATCTGCTGGACGACTTTACGCAGACAAACGACCTTAATGAACAGCAAGAGATCATCGCCAAGGTTCAGATGATCGCGGCCGAGGAAATGCCCTATGTCGCGGTGTTCAACAACCCGCTGTGGTATCAGTTCAATACCAAACGCTTTACCGGCTTCTTTGACAATGAGAACCCGGTCGGCAACCCGGTCGTACACGCCAACAACCCGATGCGTGTCCTGCACCTGCTTTCACTGCGTCCGGTCGAGTAGGGGCACCAGATCCTGGGCGCTGTGGGTGGCGGCAGGCAGATTTTGCCGCCACCGGCAAATAGGGGGCCGGCCAGTATCGGCCAACGGATTTAACTCATGAGCTTTATCGTCAGACGCCTTGCTTTCTACCTCGTGGCCTTTCTTGTGGCGGCGACATTTAACTTTCTCATCCCACGGCTGATGCCAGGCAATCCCGCAGATGTTATGTTGGCCAATTCCGGGGGCACCATTCCGGTCGAAGCGCGGGATGCGCTAATGGCGACCTTTGGTTTCATAGACGCGCCGCTGCATCAGCAATATCTCACCTATCTTGGCAGCATCTTAACCTGGGATTTTGGCATATCGGTGAAGTTCTATCCGGTTCCGGTCGCTGATATCCTGGGTCGGGCCTTGCCATGGACGATCCTGCTGACTGGATCGGCCCTGATCCTGTCATTCTCAATCGGGACGGTTTTGGGCATTCTGGTTGCCTGGCGACGGGGGCAACTGGTCGATGCGATCCTGTCGCCCATGGCGCTGGCCATTCAATCCATCCCGTCAGTGGTCGTAGCCCTGTGCGGGCTTTATCTGTTTGCAATCTCAAACAGGTGGCTGCCGACCGGTTATGCCTATGACCCGGCGCTTGACCCCGGCTGGACATGGGATTTCATCAGCTCCGTCATGGTTCATGCGCTTTTGCCGGTCCTGACGCTGAGCGTGGTTTTCATCGGTGGCTACCTTGTGACCATGCGCAACAACATGATCGGCCAACTGGGTGAAGATCACGTTCATCTGGCCGAGGCAAAAGGGTTGTCGGACAGGCATGTGCGCTATCATTACGCCGCGCGCAATGCCCTGTTGCCATCGGTGACGGCACTGGCGCTGAGTTTTGGCGCCTTGTTTGGCGGATCGCTGATTACCGAGGTTGTCTTTAACTATCCGGGCGTGGGCAATCTTCTTTATCTGGGGATCATTGCCCGCGACTTTCCACTGATCCAAGGACAGCTTTTGATCATGACACTGGCGATGTTGACGGCCAATTTTGCCGTCGATCTGGCCTATGTGTTTCTTGACCCACGGCTAAGGAAAGCCTGATGCGCGGGCTATTCCGATCCTTCGTCAGGAACCGAAAGGCCGCCGCAGGTCTGACCATCGTGGTCATCTATGTGATGATTGGATTGGCGGCACCGCTGCTGTCACCCTACGAACCGCTTGCGCGGGTGGGTCGCCCGCATCAGCCGCCTTCATGGGATCATTTACTGGGAACGACCCGCATGGGGCGTGATGTGCTGAGCCAGCTGATCTGGGGTACACGGATTTCGTTGATGGTGGGTGTTCTTGCCGGCGTCATCGTCACGGTGATTGGCACCGTCATCGGCATTGTCGCGGCCTATGTTGGCGGACTGGTTGACGAGGTGCTCAACTTTCTGACCAATGTCATCCTTGTCTTGCCGCAACTGCCGTTGCTGCTGGTTCTGGCCGCGTTTCTGGGTCAGGTTGATCCGCTCGCTATCGCGGTGATCATTGGGCTGACGTCGTGGGCATGGGGCGCACGTGTAACCCGCGCGCAGGCACTGTCGCTAAAGACCCGCGACTACATTCAGGCCAGTCAGATGGTGGGTGAACCGGCATGGCGCATGATCCTTGTCGAAATGCTGCCCAATCTGTTGTCCATTGTGGGGTTCAATTTCATCGGGTCGATCATATTCACTATCATCACGCAGGCCACGTTGGAATTTTTGGGGTTGGGTAGCCCGTTGACCCTGTCATGGGGCACGATGCTATATAACGCGCAGACGGCCTCGGCCATTATGGTCGGCGCATGGTGGGAGGTTCTTGCGCCCTGCATTGCCATCGTCGTCATCGGTGTCGGGCTGAGCCTGATGAACTTTGGCGTGGATGAGATCTCAAATCCGCGGCTGCGCACACTTGGCACCGTATCCAAAGCCGTCAAACTGCAAAGAAAGCTGGACCGCGCCCGGGAGGGACAGGCATGAGCACGCTTCTTTCGGTTGAGGATTTGCGGGTGGAGTACCTGACCGACACGACGCCCTTTGTTGCGGTACGGGACGTGTCATTCGACATCGCCGAGAATGAGGTTCTGGGCCTCGCAGGTGAAAGTGGGTGCGGCAAAAGCACAATCGCCTTTGCGGCCATGCGGTTGCAGAAACCCCCTGCCTTTATCAGCCGAGGTACCATCCATTTCGACGGGCAAGATGTTCTGTCGATGCCGGTGCGTGATCTGCGGCGATGGCGATGGTCGGAATGCGCGATGGTGTTCCAAAGCGCGATGAACTCGCTCAATCCGGTGATGACCATTTTCGCGCAGTTTCATGACATGCTGTCAGCACATCAAAGGATAAGCCGGTCCGCTGCCCGCGCGCGAGCAGCGGACATGCTGGAGATGGTCGGAATTGCCCCAGACCGATTGGACAGCTTTCCGCATCAGTTATCAGGCGGGATGCGTCAGCGCGTGGTTCTTGCGCTGGCGCTGACCCTGCGGCCAAGACTTCTGATCATGGATGAACCAACCACCGCGCTCGATGTTGTTGTGCAACGCGAGATCCTGCAGGAACTGGTGTCACTCAAGGACACGCTGGGGTTTTCGGTGCTGTTCATCACTCATGATCTGGCGCTGATGGCCCAGGTAGCTGACCGGATCGCCGTCATGTTGCGCGGTGAGATTGTCGAGATCGGCACAACGGAAAAGGTCGTCACATCACCACAACATCCCTACACACGCGATCTTTGGGCGGCGATGCCGATCCTTGATGCGCCGGTTCATGAGGCCCCGCATGCAGGATGACATACCCATTATCGCGCTCGAAAACCTGAGCAAGACCTTTGAGATTAAGCCGGTTTTCGGCGCGCGCCGGCAGGTGCATGCGCTGCGTAATGTCTCGCTTGATATTCCGGCGGGTCGTTCGCTGGCGCTGGTTGGTGAAAGCGGGTCGGGCAAAAGCACGATTGGCCGGATGATCCTGCGTCACTATCCCCCATCGTCTGGTGTTATCCGTTTTCGGGGGCAGGACATCACGACAATCGACCGGCGGATTTACGGGCGATCTGTCCAGATGGTGTTTCAGGATCCGTTTGCGGCCTTGAACCCGGCCCATCGGGTTCGTCATCACCTGATGCGTCCGCTACGGTTGCATCAGCCTGATCGCGATCCCGATGAAGCCTTGCGCGCGCTGTTGCGGGCTGTTGATCTGGACCATGCCAGCACCGTTGACAAATATCCCAACGAACTGTCCGGCGGGCAGCGGCAAAGGGTGAATTTTGCGCGTGCGCTCGCCGTGAATGCCCGGCTGATCATAGCGGATGAACCGACCTCAATGCTGGATGTCTCGATCCGCAAATCGGTACTGGGCCTGATGCGCGACCTTAAGAAGGAGATGGGCCTGTCTATCCTCTATATCACACATGACATCGCCACAGCGCAGTATCTGGCCGAAGATACCGCTGTGATGTTTGGCGGGCAAATCGTCGAACGGGGGCCGACCGGCGATGTCGTTGGCAATCCGCAACATCCCTATACTAGGCTTTTGCGCGCTGCGATCCCTGATCCTGCCATCCGTTTGCAGCCCGGGACCGACAGTTTTGCAGCCCAGGTCGAAGAGGTACGCCGGTTTGCCGCGACCGCTGTGACCGGCATGTCTGTTGTCGGATCAGGGCATCTGGTGGCCGAGCATTGAGACCGCAATGACCGATATGCTTGTCCCGCTCTACCGTTTGCCTGAACCGCCTGCGCTTGCGGCGGGGTTGATCATCCGCCCGGCGATACCGCCCGCGGCGATACCGCCCGAGGCGTATCATGTGACGGATTTTGTGACCCGACATTTTCACGCCGGTTGGGCAAGCGAATGTCAGGTCGGATTGGCGGCCCAACCCTGCAAGGTCCTGATCGCCCTGCAAGACGGCGAACTGGCCGGTTTTGCCTGCTTTGATGTCACCGCGCGGGGGTTTTTCGGACCAACGGGTGTTGCGCCATCCTTTGAACGGCGCGGTATCGGGACGCAGCTATTGCTGCGCGCGCTCATGCGATTGCGCGATGCAGGGTTTGCCTATGGCATCATTGGTGCAGCCGGACCCGTCAAATTTTATCACAAAACCTGCGGTGCGATCCCGATCCCAGACTCTGATCCCGGCCCTTATGCCGGAATGCTGTCCTAAGACGAACGGACCCTGACAATGTGTGATTTCCAACTCGATACGATCTGGCATGCGGCTGAAAACGCGATGGAATTTGTGTTGACGAACCTGACGCAGGAACCTCTGTCAGGGTTTCGGATGTTCTATGGCAGCCTGACCCGCACCGCATCTCCGTCCGACTGCGAAGGTGCTATATTGTTGCGCAGGCAGGCGAATTATCACGAATATGGGCCGCCTGACGGGTTCATCCTGCCGCCCGGTGGGCAGTGGCGGTTTACCGAGCGCCATCTGACCCGCGCGGCGCTTCATTCGAATGACGGGCCGAAGTCGGCGGGTTTGATCGTGGGTGATGATGGCGCGGTTCGGCCTGTGCAGTGTGCCGATTTGCAAGGAGCGCAATCGGAAGCCCCGGCGCTGAGCGACATTGGTCAGGCCGCCGTTGTGCCATGGCCCGCCGAGATTGAGGTGGGCGGGTGGCGCAGTGACCGCCTGTTTCATATCGGGCTGGATCAGGTCGTCAGCGTCGAGGAACGGCGAACAGCCGCCACGGTGACCGCCCTGGCGCATCGGCTGTTCCCCCTCATGCCCAGCCCCTTTGTTATGACAGCGGCCGAGGGCGTTCCGCAGTTACACTGCAATTCGGATGCAGGTCTGGGACAGAACAGCTATGATATCCGTTTTTCGGGACAGGGCATCAGGCTCGGCTATGGGCCGGGCAGTGGACTGCTTTATGGTCTTATAACGCTGGCGCAATTGCTGCATGGGGCCAGTAGCGATGAGGGCTTTGCTTTTCCACATGAGGGCCGGATCGCCGATACGCCTGCATTTGGCTGGCGCGGTGCGCATCTGGATGTGTCGCGCCAGTTCTATCCGCTGGATGACGTGCTGAGATTTGTGGATATCATGGCGTGGCACAAACTGAACCGGTTTCACTGGCATCTGACCGATGACGAAGGCTGGCGGCTGGAAATTGACGCCTTTCCAGCCTTGACCCGGATCGGGGGGCATACAGGGCTGGACTATCCGATCTTGCCGCAGCTTGGCGATGATCCCAATGGCCACGGCGGGTTTTATTCGCAGGCCCAGGCGCGCCAAGTTGTTGCGCATGCAGCGCAACTGGGTGTTGAGGTGATGCCGGAAATCGACATCCCGAGCCATTGTGCCTGCGTGCTGGCAGCGCTGCCCCATCTGGTGGATCCGGAAGAACCGGAAAGCTACTGGTCAGTACAGGGTTTTGCCAATAATGCGCTGAACCCCGGCATCCCCGCGACCCTGGAATTCATTCGTGCGGTTCTGCAGGAGGCGTGTGCGATCTTTCCGTTTGAAGTCATCCATATCGGCGGTGATGAGGTCGCCGAGGGCGCATGGCTGGCGTCACCGCAGGCGCAGGCCCTTATGCAACGCGAAGGGCTTGCTGATACGGCTGCCTTGCAGGGATATCTGCTTGGTCAGGTGCAAGAGGAACTCACCCGGCTTGGGCGCATCACCGGCGGTTGGGAGGAGGCGGCACAGGCAGGGGGCGTCAAACCTGCCAATGCCCTGCTTTTTGCCTGGACGCTGCGCGAGCAGACCGCCCAGCTGGCCCGCGCCGGTTATGACGTCGTCAGCACACCGGGTCAGACCTATTACCTTGATATGGCGCAAGGCCCTGACTGGTATGAACCGGGCGCCAGTTGGGCGGGTCATATGGACCCGGAAACGACCCATCATTATGACGCGCTTGGTTACGATCCGGTTTTGGCTGAACGCCTTGTCGGCGTGCAAGCCTGCATCTGGAGCGAACATCTGACGTCAAAAGCGCGTTTCAATCACATGGTATTCCCCAGATTGACAGCCATTGCCGAAGCTGGCTGGACATCGCAAGCGCGCAAGGATTTTCGACGTTTTGCAAAGATTGCGAGGTTGATGCCTAAGCTTTGAGCGATGTGATTGGCCCAGACGCGGACGTGGCGCGATCAGAGGGCGGAGTGCCGATGCCCGAACGCGTCGTCCGGGGCGGCTTTATGCAGTGGAACAATACCAGACAGGTCTGCCGCAATCCGGATTGTCTCTGACAACGCCTGCAAACGAACAGGTCGCCCAATGATAGCGGCGGGAACGCTTGTCGCCGCCTGAATCGCGTCCGCCACAGGCACGCCAACCCTGTTGACGATGGTTCTTATCGCCGTTGTCAGATCAAGATCAGCACCGGCAAGCGTTCCATCGGCAAGCGTCAGTCTGCCGTTGTTGCGTTGAATGCGCCGCCCGCCCAGGTCAAACTCTGTCAGGGCGCTACCAGCGACCGCCATTGCGTCGCTGACCAGAAAAACGCGACCGGGTCCTTTTTTGGCGGCCCATGTCACGCGCATGACCTCGGGGTGAACATGGATGGCATCCGCGATCAGGCCGCAGGACACCGTGCCATTTGCCAGGGTTGCCCCGACCAAACCCGGCTCACGATTGCCCAGCTGGCTCATCGCGTTGAAAAGATGGGTGACACATCCTGCGCCTGCATCAATGTAACGACAGCATGTATCAAAATCCGCATCGGTGTGACCAAGTGAGACGATCACACCCGCCTTGCACAGCGCCTCCACCTGCGCATGGGATACGTTTTCCGGGGCAACGGTGACCTTCAGCACCGGAAGCGCGGCTGCTGCGGCAAGCAGGCTATCCAGATCGCCTGCAGTCATTGGTCGGATCAGGTCCCCGTCATGTGCGCCCTTGCGCGCAATCGACAGGTGCGGACCTTCAAGATGGAGCCCGACAATGCCCGGGACGCCATCGCTTATCGCCGCCTTTGCCGCTGCAATGGCGGCATTTGTTTTGTCCGGACTGTCAGTGATCAAGGTCGGCAAAAGTGAGGTTGTGCCAAGACGACGATGCGCGGATGCAATACGCCGGAGTGTGTCGATGGACGGATGGTCATTGAACATGACGCCATCGCCGCCGTTCACCTGAAGATCCACATAACCGGGGCTTAGAATGTCGCCATCAAGGTCAAATTCAAGACCTGCGATGGGCACGTCCGCCTCTGGACCCAGTGTGGCGACATGCCCGTCATCAAACCGGATTGCATGTCCATCCAGAAGACGCGTGCCGTCGAATATGCGCCCGTTTCGGAATGTTGCGACGGATTGTGTCATACCGTTTCCGTTACCTTGTTGAGGTGGCGGGGCCTGTCCGGGTCAATACCGCGCGCCACCGCTACCGTTTCCACCATCCCGTAAAACGATACGATGGCCGCGATCGGGTCCGTTAACCAGTGCCCGGTGCGCACATGAGGCAAGGTTGTTGCCCGCGTGGTTCGGTTGGTCACCGCAAAGACACGGGCGCCCTTTTCGGCCAAAGCATCCGCCGTCTCGGCGATGCTGTCTTCGGCCCGGTCAGCGGCGGCAAAGGCGATCACCGGAAAGCCGTTTCCAACGATGGATACCGGGCCATGCAGGACCTCTGCCGACGAATAGCTTTCGGCATGGATCAGGCATGTTTCTTTGAATTTCAGGGCAGCCTCATTCGAGATCGCCCAGGATGGGCCACGTCCGAGTGTGAACAGGGACGTCCCGTCAATAGCGTCCGCTGCCGCTGACCAGTCGCAGCGCGTTGCGCGCTCAAGTGCGTCGGGAAGGGCACGGATCGCCGCGATAAGTTCGGCATCACCCTTCATTTCGGCCAGAAACAAAAGCCCGGCCACCAGTGAGGTGACGAATGTCTTGGTGGCCGCAACGCTGAGTTCTGGCCCGGCATGAAGGGGTAGTGTCGCGTCGGCCACCCCGGCCAGCGGTGATCCGGCATAATTTGTAATCGCCACGACCAGCGCCCCGCTGTTGCGCAATGCCTCGGTCAGCCGGACGATATCAGGGCTTTGACCCGATTGGGACACGGAAAGACAAACCGCGCCCTTCGCGTTGAGTTCCACGCCGTAGATCGAATTGACTGATGGCCCGACAGAGGCCATCGGGCGCTGCAACGTAAGCTCGCTGACATATTTCAGATAGGAGGCGGCATGGTCTGAAGAACCCCGGGCGACCGAAATGAAGTAGGCGGGATTGATGGCGCCCGCAGACCGGGCCGCAGCGGCGATGGCGTCGCTGCCCTTGGCCAGAAGCCGATCCACCGCATCGGGGATTTCGCGTATTTCCTGATACATCAGTGACGCATTGTGGATCATTGCTGTTTGCCTTTCCGTCATAGGCGCAGCTCTGCCACGAAATCATAGGCATCGCCGCGATAGAGTGATCGGGTCAGTTCCGCGACCCGACCGCTCGCAAGGTAAGAGGTGCGTTCGATAGACAGCCCAGCTGCCCCCTCGGGCACATCAAGAAGGTCCGCCTCGCGGGTCTTGAGGTTGATGGCCGAGATTTTCTGGACCGCATTCACCGGACGGTGTCCGAGCCGGTCAAGCACGTCATAGAGCGACGTTTTGACCTCAAGCGGATTGGGCAGAATTTCTAGCGGCAGCGTGGCACGCTCCAGCGCCATGGGTTGCCCGCCTGCTTCGCGCAGCCGGTAGATCCGCGCCACTTCTGCCCCATCGAGCAAACCCAGCACCTTCACTTCGGCCGGTGTGGCCAGAAACACGCCCCGTTCCAGCCACTGAGATGTGGTATCCAGCCCGCGACTTGCCATGTCTTCGGTAAACGACGTGAGGTGCCGAAGCGATTGTTCTACGCGCTTTGTCGCCTCGCGAATGAAGGAGCCGGATCCCTGGCGCTGTTCGATAAGGCCTTCGCGCACAAGCTCCTGAATTGCCTTTCGGACGGTGACACGGGAAAGGTCAGTGATCTCGGCAATCTCGCGTTCGGGTGGCAGGGATGAGTTTGGTGGCAGGACGCCGCTTTTGATACCTGTTTCAAGTCTTTGGCGCAGTTGCACGTAGCGCGGCCCCCCGTTTTCACCAAGCCACCCTTCGGGTTTCAGGAACTCAACGACGCTCATTCTTTGGTCTCCTGGACGAGGTCTCTGGCCAGTGACACGGCCCCCGACAGCGGCTCGCCTTGCGGCTTCGTCAGGTCAGCCTGCATCGGGTCCGGAAGAAAGGGACCAAAATGAGGGCCGATACCGCCCGTGAGGCAGATAGCACTTCCGGGCACCCAGCCGATCAGCGGAAGGCTTCGGGCGATATCAGCGGCACCGGCGGACATGACCTGTCGCCCGAGCACATCATTTTTATTGGCAGATTCTGTCACCATGGGTGCAAGTGCGCCAAATTCCGACGGTCGGGCATCGCCAGCAAAACGGACAATCCCCTCAGCACCGTCAAACCTGTCGAGCAGTTTTTGGGCCAACGGTGTCGACTGGAAACGTCCGTCCACCGTTTCAAGTGTCAATCTGAGTGCTGTTCGGCCGACCCATTGCGCGGATGCTTCATCACCCAACACTGGACCCCAACCGCCGGAGAAACGCATCCTGCCCGCCTTTTGCGCGCCATAAAAGGACCCGGTGCCGCAATGTGCGATTGCGCCGTCCTTTTCACCCAGCGCGCCCCGAACGGCTGCTGGCCTGTCGTCTTCGATCCGAGCGTGCCGGAGCGGCAGCGCGGCTTTCAACCGGTCCGCGATCTTGGGGCCCGAAACACCGGCAAGGCCGACGAAGGCAGGGTATCCAACCAGATCATCCATCCTGCGGCCCGTTTGCGTTGCAAGCATCTGAAGACCTGACAGGATCTGTTGCACGCCGCCCGCGAAATCGGTCGAGACATTGGCAGGGCCGGTTTCCACAGTGGTGATGTCCTGTCCATCGCTCAGCGCGATCCGACAGCGGGTGCCGCCGCCATCAATAGCGAGAACCGGACGGGATGATGAATCATTCATGGAAACACCTATATAATACCAATATATCCAAATAAAGGCCATATTGATACCAAAGGTGTGTTATTCTCGATTTCTACGCCTCAAGCTGCACAAAACATCGAAAATGGAAATACTCTGGACAAAAGGTATTAAAAAGGTATCTTGGCTATTGCTGCTAAGGAATCACGATGAACACCATTGGTACGGAAGCATTTCACGACCAGGCAATGGGGCTGGACAAGCGGTCGCTGCCGCAGGCCGCGCTGCTTCTTGCAGAAGGTCAGATCGCTGCAGCGGCAGCGGTTCGTGATGTTGCCCCTGACATCGCAAAGGCCGCCGCGACACTGGCGCGGACAATTCGTGACGGTGGTACTATTCATTATGTGGCTGCCGGATCATCCGGTCTGATGGCTGCGGCTGACGCGCTGGAGCTGGGCGGCACATTCTCGATCGCAGCATCGCAGCTTCGTATTCATATGGCGGGCGGGCTGCCCACCGGGGTCGAGATGCCGGGCGGGCCCGAGGATGAAACCGCCGATCTGGAACAGGCGCTGTCAGATCTGTCGTCGAAAGATACAATGATTGCCGTCTCTGCCAGCGGCTCGACGCCCTACACGCTCGCTGCGGCGGGGATCGCTCGTCGCCAGGGGGTGGCGGTGGTCGCCATCGCCAATAACCCGGGCGCGCCGCTTCTGGATGGTGCCGATCACCCCATCGCGATTGTGACCCCGCCAGAGGTTCTGGCTGGATCCACCCGCATGGGGGCAGGGACAGCACAGAAAATTGCGCTGAACATGCTGTCAACGCTCATGGCCATTGAACTGGGCCATGTTTACGACGGGATGATGGTGAATGTCCGCGCGGATAACATCAAGCTTCGCGCGCGAGCGCATGCCATCATCGGTCGGGTGACCGGCGCTGCTGACAATGTGGCGTCTGCCGCACTTGATGCGACTGGGGGCGAGGTGAAACCGGCAATCCTGATGGCGGCAAACGGTATCTCTGTCAGCCGGGCAAAAACCATTCTTCGCGAAACCGAAGGACATCTGCGCGCTGCTTTGGCGTATAAAACCTGACACGTTTTCAACTGGGAGGAAAACTATGCAACTTAGAACACTTGGACTTGCGCTGGCATCAACTGCGCTGGTGACGACTGGCGCAGCGGCACAAGAGGTGACGCTGACAATCGAAAGCTGGCGCAATGATGACCTGACCCTTTGGCAGGATGAGATCATTCCGGCATTTGAGGCGCAACACCCTGACATCAAGGTGGAATTCACACCATCCGCCCCGGCGGAATACAACGCGGTTCTGAATTCAAAGCTGGACGCAGGCTCTGCCGGAGACCTGATCACCTGCCGTCCCTTCGATGCGTCGCTGGCACTTTATGACGCCGGACATCTGACCGACCTTTCAGACCTTGATGCTATGTCGAACTTCTCTGATGTGGCAAAGTCGGCGTGGCAGACTGATGATGGTGCCGCGACCTTTTGTGTGCCGATGGCGTCGGTGATCCACGGGTTCATCTACAACAAGGACGCGTTTGCCGAACTCGGCCTTGAGGTCCCCACGACCGAAGGGGAATTCTTTGCCGTTCTTGACGCAATCAAGGACGACGGCAGCTACATTCCAATGGCCATGGGAACCAACGACCAATGGGAAGCGGCCACCATGGGCTACAACAATATCGGGCCGAACTACTGGAAGGGCGAGGAGGGCCGTCAGGCGCTTATCGCTGGCGACCAAAAGCTAACCGATCCGCAGTGGACCGCGCCTTATGCGACGTTGGCACGTTGGGGCGGGTATCTGGGAGACGGTTATGAGGCCCAGACCTATCCGGACAGCCAGAACATTTTCACCCTCGGCCGCGCGGCGATCTATCCCGCCGGATCATGGGAGATATCGGGTTTCAACGCGCAGGCTGATTTTGAAATGGGCGCATTCAAACCGCCCGTCCAGAATGCAGGAGATACCTGCTATATCTCTGACCATACGGATATCGGTATTGGCATGAATGCGGCAACCGATCATCCTGAAGCTGCAAAGACGTTCCTTGTCTGGGTCGCAAGCCCCGAGTTTGCGGAGATTTTCGGCAATGCGCTGCCCGGTTTCTTCCCGCTTTCTTCAACGCCCGTTGAACTGGAAGACCCGCTGGCCAAGGAAATCGTCGGTTGGCGCGACGAATGCGAAAGCACAATCCGTTCCACCTATCAGATCCTGTCGCGGGGAACACCCAACCTCGAAAACGAGACTTGGGGTGCATCGGTCGCTGCCATCAAAGGTGCTGCAACACCGGACGAACTGGGTCAGCAACTACAGGACGGGCTGGCGAGCTGGTACGAACCGCAGCAGTAACACCTTTTCGCTGCACGGGGTCCCGGGCGTCACTATGCGCCCGGGGGTCCCCTGATCCGGAGTAAAAGCCATGAAACGCGCCCGTATCCGCTGGCATATTGCTGTGTTCCTTGCGCCAGCCGTCATCGTCTACTCGGCTGTGATGATTTTCCCGCTGTTCAATACGCTACGGCTCGCGCTTTATACCCGTGTTGAACGGGAACGCGTTTTTGTGGGTCTTGAGAACTTTCAAACCCTGTTTTTTGATCCGATCTGGGCCGAACAGTTCTGGAACGCGCTGGGCAACAATTTCTGGTTCTTTATCATCCACATGCTGGTACAGAACCCGATCGGGATCGCACTTGCCGCCATTCTGAGCCATCCACGCCTGCGCTTTGCCGCGCTTTATCGGTCGGCAATCTTCATCCCCACGATCCTGTCATTTGTCATCGTCGGTTTTGCCTGGAAACTGATCCTGTCACCGATCTGGGGCATCGCACCCTCAATGCTTGATGCGATTGGCCTTAAATCGCTCTTTGCGCCCTGGCTGGGCAAAGAGGAATATGCGCTGACCACGCTTGCGCTAGTGTCGGTGTGGCAGTTTGTTGGCATTCCGATGATGTTGATCTATGCCGCGCTTTTGACGATCCCCGAAGAGATACTGGAGGCTGGCGAGGTCGATGGCATCACTGGCATGTCGGCTTTCTGGAAGATCAAGCTGCCGTTGATCCTGCCGTCTATCGGGATCATTTCCATCCTGACCTTCGTGGGCAATTTCAATGCTTTCGATCTGATCTATGCCGCGCAAGGTGCGCTGGCTGGCCCGGATTATTCGACCGATATCCTTGGGACATTCATGTACCGCACCTTCTTTGGCTTCCAATTGCAGCTTGGCGATCCGCATATGGGTTCGGCCATCGCTGGCGCGATGTTCGCCATCATCCTGCTGGGCGTCTGCATTTATCTGTTTGCGATCCAGACCCGGATGCGCCGCTATCAGCTGTAAGGACGGATTTATGAACCAAGCGCGCACAAATCCGCTAAACACCACGTTGATGCACGGGGCGCTGATCCTGTACACGCTGATTGCCCTGTTTCCGGTTTTCATCATCCTGATCAACAGCTTCAAGGAGCGTCGCGCGATCTTTCGCGATCCGCTCGGGCTGCCCGATGCAGAAAGCTTTTCGACCATCGGTTATGAAACAGTGATGAAGCAGGGGGATTTCTTTCTCTACTTCCAGAACTCGATGATCGTGACGGTGGTATCGCTGTTCTTCATCCTGCTTTTCGGCGCGATGGCGGCCTATGCGCTCAGCGAATACCGGTTCAGAGGGAACATGCTGATGGGCCTTTATCTGGCGCTGGGCATCATGATCCCGATCCGCATCGGGACGGTGGCGATACTTGAACTGATGGTGGCGACGGGTTTGGTCAACACCCTCTGGGCGCTCATCCTTGTCTACACGGCACAGGGTTTGCCGCTGGCTGTCTTCATCCTGTCCGAGTTCATGCGGCAAGTGTCCGACGATCTGAAAAATGCAGGGCGCATTGATGGTCTGAGCGAATACACGATCTTTTTCCGGCTTGTCCTGCCGCTGGTCCGCCCCGCGATGGCTACCGTCGCTGTGTTCAACATGATCCCTATCTGGAATGATTTGTGGTTTCCGCTGATCCTCGCGCCGTCCGAAGAAACAAAAACGCTGACGCTGGGCAGTCAGGTTTTCATCGGGCAGTTCGTGACGGATTGGAATGCGGTCTTGTCGGCGCTGTCCATGGCAATCCTGCCTGTCCTCGTTCTTTATGTCATTTTCTCGCGGCAGCTGATCCGCGGACTGACCTCCGGAGCTGTCAAATGATCAAAGTGCTGATTGCAGGGTTGGGCAATATGGGGCTGTCCCACGCGCTCGCCCATCACGCCCATCCAGCGACCGAGATTGTCGGTCTGGTGAACCGCACTGGCAAGATCGACAATCCTGATCTGGCACATTATCCAACTTTCGACGATTTCGCGACCGCCCTTGCACAGACCAGACCGGACCTTGCCGTGATCGCGACCTATACCGACACACATGCCGAATACGCCATCGCCGCCATGCGCACGGGGGCACATGTCTTTGTCGAAAAGCCGCTTGCGATGACTGCAGAGGATGCGCGGCGCGTCGTCGACACAGCTATAGACACTGGCCGGAAACTGGTCGTCGGCTACATCCTGCGCCACCACCCGTCATGGGTCCGCCTGATTTCAGAAGCGCGTGATCTCGGTGGGCCTTATGTTTTCCGGCTGAACCTCAATCAGCAGTCTTCAGGGCCCGCTTGGGAGACGCATAAGGCGTTGATGGAAACGACCTCGCCCATCGTCGATTGCGGCGTTCACTATGTGGACGTGATGTGCCAGATTACCGATGCCGCCCCTGTCCGGGTCCACGGCATCGGATTGCGGCTCAGCGATGAGATCGCGCCGGACATGTATAACTACGGTCAGTTCCAGGTCACATTCGCTGATGGCTCGGTCGGCTGGTACGAGGCTGGCTGGGGGCCGATGATGTCCGAGACAGCGTTTTTCGTCAAAGATATCATCAGCCCGAATGGGGCGGTTTCGATCACGGAAGGCAACAAGGGGGCGTCATCGGACATTGACGGCCATACCCGGGTTGGTCGCGTCCTTATTCATACACCTGATGGTGATCGCCACATCGACATGCCAGATGAGCCGGGGCATCAGGCTCTGTGCGATGCTGAACAGGCCTTTGTCATTCGCGCAATGACCGAGGATATCGACCTAAGCCGCCACATGCGCGACGCGGTACGCTCGCTTGCCATTTGTCTTGCCGCCGATGAAAGCATCCGCACCGAACGGCCGGTGTCGCTCACGGAGATCACCAAATGACTGCCCTGAAACTTGCCAATGTCAACAAATCCTTTGGTGAAGTTCATGTCCTCAAGGACATCAGCCTTGAGGTCGAAGAAGGTGAATTCGTCGTTTTTGTCGGCCCGTCCGGCTGCGGAAAGTCAACGCTTTTGCGCGTCATCGCCGGGTTGGAAGACGCCAGTTCCGGTGAGGTTCATATCGCCGGCGATATGGTCAATCTGACATCGCCGTCGAAGCGCGGGATCGCCATGGTTTTCCAAAGCTATGCGCTCTATCCGCATCTGAATGTGCGGGGAAACATGACCCTCGCGCTCAAGCAGGAACGTCAACCAAAATCGGTCATTGAAGAACGGGTGCGCAAGGCCTCCGATATGCTGGATCTGGCGCCCTATCTGGACCGGTTTCCATCGGAACTGTCAGGCGGACAACGCCAGCGTGTTGCGATCGGGCGCGCCATCGTCCGTGAGCCGAAGCTGTTTCTGTTTGACGAACCGCTCTCGAACCTCGACGCCGCATTGCGCATGAATACCCGGATCGAGATCGCCAACCTGCACCGTCAACTTGGCGCGTCGATGATCTATGTCACCCACGACCAGACTGAGGCGATGACGCTGGCGGACAAGATCGTGGTTTTGCGCGACGGGCGGGTCGAGCAGATTGGCAGCCCGATGGAATTATATAACAATCCGATCAATCAGTTCGTGGCGGGTTTTCTGGGATCGCCGTCGATGAACTTTTTCCCCGCCGGCCTGATCGACGCGGGTGATCGCCATATCATGGGCATCCGCCCCGAGGATCTTTTCATTGATGAACATGGGAAACTGGAAACCACGGTCAGCCATGTCGAACATCTGGGGGGCGATACCAATGTCATCGCGCAGTTTGGCCAGCAGCAGATCACAGCGCGGCTCTTTGGGCAGCACGCCGTCGCCGAGGGAGAGACGATCCGGTTTAGCTTCAACCCCGAAAGCGCCTACAGTTTTGGCGAAAATGGCATGAGGGTGAACTGATCGTCACAGGCGTTCAGTCGTGCCGATCCTCGTTGCGCGAAACCACATGATTTCGCAGTATTGGTCCAAGACACTCCTTGCTTGGAAGGGGGCGTGGATGATCAGGATAACTGCTCTCTGTTGACCGCGATATGGGGCAATATGGCAAAGGGGGATATAAACAGACACTTGGCGCAACTGATCGATTCGGTACTACGCTTCCTTCCCTCGTTAACGTCAGCGGGAGCGCGAACCACTTTCGCGCAGTTGGCAAATTCCGATTATCCTGCAGCCTACCGAGACTACATCGATCTCTTGAACCACCCGGCAAGCAACGATGATGATTATAGGAACGAAGCAGACAGCGGTAGCATTCTGCACCCTTATTTGTTCGTGTGGCTCGCACAAGTTGGTAGCGATGAAGAAATACACGGGTTCTGCAGTCGATTGAAGGAAATGCTTCCAAACTACACATATTGGGCGCAGTTGCCGGATGAGGGCACAGAAGAACTGATTTGGAACGGCAAAACCTGCCATGGAGTTTGTGTTGCCGATCTGTCCCCACGAAGTGGAGTAGACCAAGTCACCAAATCTGGCCTTTAAAGAATGTCCTGACATCGACGGAATAAGCGCGGTTTCCTGCGTCGGTTTGTTGGTGATGACCAGCTACATCACGTTTAGAAGGCGTCTGCTGATGCGCATAAGATCGGATGCTGACGCTTAAATCGGATGGGTGCCGATCCGTTTGAGAACCAGCACTTCCGTTGCTGCGTTGCGAACTAAATGCCTCACTAAGTGGCAGGTCGACAAATTCTGATTCCAGTGGCGGCTCTGGGCGATTGCGGCAAGGAGGAATTCGTTTTTTGTATCGCGTGGCCCACATAGTCGGAGCCGCCCTAAAACTCAGACGCGCCAAAAACTATGAACTATTGGCGGAATTTGAACCCGGGTGCAACGCTGCTCCTTGTGCCAGCTATCTGGTGAGTCGTGACTTGGTGGTGGTACCAATGGTGGTACAACGCTCTCGGTATCTACTAAACTGTTTTTTTACAGTGGCTTAACGTAAAGTGATGGTGGAGCCTAGGGGAGTCGAACCCCTGACCTCTTGCATGCCATGCAAGCGCTCTCCCAACTGAGCTAAGGCCCCATCTGTGGCGATCTGAATCGCCGGGTGCAGCGTTTCCGCTGCGATCTGCTGTCTATGCAGCAGACCGGGCGAGATCAAGCATAAATCGCGCCCGGTACGATTGTTTATTCGTCGTCGTTTGTGGCGACATCAGCCAATTCATCGAGCGAGACGGTGTCATCATCGTCATCATCTTCCAGAACATCGTCGCCCAGATCGACATCATCCTCATCGTCGTCATCATCCAGGACCAGATCGTCCTCGGTGTCGTCTTTCATCTTCTTGGTTTGCGCATCTTCCGCATCCGCGACCATGGTGCGGGTCTTGGATGTGTCGACGGTCACCTCTTTACCCGTATAGGGGCTGATGATCGGTGTCGCGTTCAGGTCGTAAAAGCGTTTGCCGGTTTCGGGGCAAAGGCGCTTTGTGCCCCACTCTTCCTTAGGCATGGGCCATCCCTTCAAAATCTGTCTGACGTCCCCTTGCGGGTGATCGGTGCCAACTGCCATAAGCGGCCTTGCGTGTCAAAGCCTTTGGCACTTCAAATGCGAGAAGCTGATATGGGCCGTCATACGCTTGAAGGCAACCCCCCGATTGAGGTCACGTTGCGCCGCTCGGCCCGGGCCAAACGATTGTCATTGCGGGTCTCACGGCTGGACGGGCGTGTGACGCTGACACTGCCCCCACGCGCCGCCGAGCGGGAGGGTCTGGTTTTTCTCAAATCGCGAGAGGCCTGGCTGCGCGGTCACCTGACCCAGCTGGCACCCGGCGTGCCGGTGCGGATTGGCACGACAGTCCCGTTTGAGGGCTGCGATCTTCCTGTCACGCTTGGCGCGGGACGCTCTGCCCGGTTGGAGCCTGATCGGGTTATCGTACCAACGGCCGATACAGCGGGTCCGTGCGTTCAGGCCCTGTTCAAGACGCTCGCTCGTGACAGACTGGCGGCGGCGTCGGACATCTATGCTGCTCAACTGGGCCAATCTTATAGTCGCCTGTCGTTGCGCGATACCCGATCTCGTTGGGGGTCGTGTTCCAGCAAGGGTGTGTTGATGTATTCGTGGCGCCTGATCATGGCGCCGCCCGAAGTGCTGCGATACGTGGCTGCACATGAAGTGGCCCATCTGGTTGAGATGAACCATTCGCCCGCCTTCTGGAACCTTGTTGAGCAGCTTTATCCAGATCACGCGCCATATCGCCGATGGTTGCGCGAAAATGGCGATCAGCTGCACAGGATACTGTTCGCAGATTGACCCTTCTGCGCGGAGAGATCACAACACTGACATGATGATCCAGCCCCGCCCCGTCGATCCGAACACCGCCGCACATGAGCGTGTCTACCGGGCGCTGCGCACACGGATCATGCATGGCGAGATTGGGCCGGGTGAGGCGCTGACGCTGCGAGGTATCGGCAAGGCCTACGATGTCTCCATGACCCCCGCCCGCGAGGCCGTGCGCCGTCTGGTTGCGGAGGGCGCGCTGTTCCTGTCATCGTCAGGCCGCGTTTCAACCACGGCTCTGTCAAATGAACGGATCGAGGAACTGGCGACCCTGCGCGCCTTGCTTGAGCCGGAACTTGCGTCGCGGGCTTTGCCGCGCGCGCATTTTGCCCTGATCGAACGGCTGGAGGCGATCAATCAGGGGGTCAGCCAGATGGTCGCCCGGCATGACGCGACGGGCTATATCCGGATGAATCTAGAGTTTCACCGCACGCTGTATCTGCGCGCCCAAGCCCCGGCGATGCTGGCGATGACCGAAACGGTGTGGTTGCAACTGGGGCCAACGATGCGGGCTCTTTACGGGCGGTTGAACCGCAAGGATCCTCCATATCATCACAAGATGATCCTTGCCGCCCTTAAGGCGGGGGACGAACCAGGGTTGCGGCTGGCCGTGCGCGGTGACGCGACACAGGGCCTCAGAATGCTAAAGGGCTAGACCGGGTGCGCGTCCATATCCTTGAACGCCAGATACAGGACACGCCGGAAGTCTTCGCCCGGCATACCCAGACCATGGGCCAATTCGCTGGCGAACTTGTATTCTGACGGCAACATGCGCCCGCCGGCCATCGTGATGTAAAGGACACCCCGCAGCATGATATCCTTTTCGCTGTCGCGCAGCCCTTTGCCGAAATTGATATAGTCTTGCGTGCTGAGGTTAAGATGCACCCGGTCGGACAAGCGCATGATCTCGGTCGGGCTGTAATTGTGTTTCGTCAGGCGCTTCATGGTTCTGGCGATCATCTTGATCTCACCGGAGGAGACCAGGCCATCGCACTTGGCCGCGTGACAGAGCGCAGACAGTATCTTTTTGGCGGCGCGTTTCCGAAGGGGTCCGTTCGGATCAAGTGCCAAGAGCGATTTCACTCGGCGAATGATGATCGCGATCATGGCCAATGCCATGCCGATCAGAACGCCGTAAGTCTGGAGGTTTCGTTCAAAGCTGTTGCGGGCCTCTGGCGAAATCTCGGGGTCAATCAGGTTCAATGACTGCGCGGTCACCATTTGATCGGTGCTGAATTCGCGCAGTTCGGACCCTTCGCAGCCCTCATCAACCAGTACGTAGCCCTGCACGTCGCTGGTAAGCGGAAAATCAAAGATCTGAAAACCAAGCGTGCGATAACACAGTGACATCATTCCTTCGCTGCGACTGGGGATTCTGGTGGGCGCAACGAGTTCGAGATCCTCGACCATGAAGTCGGAGAATCCAAAATTTTTCCAATCATCAAGGGAAAGCGCATGTGCCGGTGTGATCGATCCCATCAGGAAAAGCACAGTTGCGAGTAGTTTTTTCATTTATATCTCAGACGTCTCACTCGATACGCGCCTTATTAAAGGAACAATTGTGGCGGAGTTGTGTTTGTTTGCGTGTTTGTGTAGGGCAATTACTACCCGTTGCTACGACGATTTGGTCTGAAATCATTTCCCTTCGCCGCAATTGCGCTGAAATGTTGCCATAGTGTTGCTTATACAGGAACGTACTGACGCATATCTTATGGATATCTGCCTTTATGGAAACAATCGCCGGTCTTTTTTCAGCTACTTTTGGGGTGCTATCAGATCGTTTCTGGGCTCTCTTGAACATGCCGTTTGACTCTGGCGGGCGGCTCTATTGGCTTTATCTGTGCTCTGGTGTTTTATTCGCTTACGGTGTCTATTATCGATACAGCAAATCCACAACGGCGACCGAGCCGCGTACTTTTGGATCGTTTCTGCGGTTTTTGATGCCAAAGGCTGTTTGGGGCCACCCGTCAGCTTGGCTGGATCTGAGATTTTTCCTTGTGCATCAATTCACTGGGAAACTGCTCTACGTAGGGCTGACAGGTGCAACTATAGCTGTTGTGTTTCATTGGGTGACTGGCGGTACTAGCTTGGTCGGCGTTATCATAGGGTCGGAGCTTCCAGGATTCTGGGACATATTGATATCGCTTGCTTACATGTTCGTTGTGATAGCCTTTACAGATTTTGCCGCTTTCTACATTCACTATCTGCAACATAAGATCCCGCTTCTTTGGGAGTTTCACAAGGTTCATCACAGCCCCGAAGTGATGCACCCGATATCGAACTTCAGGGAACACCCGTTCGACAACGTGGTCTATGCTCTGGGGATTGGCTCTGTCTACGGTATCGTGCTCGGCAGCGTGAATGTTTTCTTGGGTTACTTGCCCAACATGCCCTCTGTTCTCGGAATTCCCGTGTTGATTTTCCTTTTCAACATCGGCGGTTATCACCTGCGTCATTCACACATCTGGCTGCGCTGGCCCGGACGATGGTCGATGGTGTTTCCCTCGCCAGC
This sequence comes from Yoonia sp. R2-816, assembly GCF_046762905.1. Taxonomy (NCBI): domain Bacteria; kingdom Pseudomonadati; phylum Pseudomonadota; class Alphaproteobacteria; order Rhodobacterales; family Paracoccaceae; genus Yoonia; species Yoonia sp. R2-816. The sequence goes on from NZ_JBKQXN010000182.1 coordinate 234,341, forward strand.
GCACCACCATGTGCATCATAGCTGCCATCCCGATCATCTTGACAAGAATTTTGCATTCCTGTTCCCGCTCTGGGACGTTTTGTTCCGGACCTATGAAATGCCTGAGGACAACAAGGATGTGAAGTTCGGGATCTACGGCGTTGAAGAGTCCGAATATACGTCTGTTTGGAAGCTGTATTTCATCCCGTTTCGCAATATCTTCAACAAGATAAAGACGGGCAAGTCGCTGACAGTGAATGAGGAACCGCGCCAGGACAAAGCCCCGGCGCGGGTCGATCCCTAGGCGTGAATGGCCCCGTCGCCACAGGCTAGAGCTGCTTCGCGCACTGCCTCTGAATAGGTCGGATGGGCGTGGCAGGTCCGCGCGAGGTCTTCTGCCGCAGCGCCGAATTCCATCGCGACGCAGATTTCGTGGATCAGGTCGCCGGCCATGGGGCCAATGATATGCGCGCCGAGGATTCGGTCGGTTTCCTTATCAGCCAGAATTTTGACAAAACCTTCGCCAGCGAAATTGGCCTTGGCACGGGCGTTGCCCATGAAAGGGAACTTGCCGACCTTATAGGCACGCCCTTGTTCCTTCAGGGTTTCTTCGGTTTCGCCAACATTGGCCACCTCGGGGTGGGTGTAGATCACCCCAGGGATCGCGCCGTAATTCACATGCGGGTGTTGCCCCGCGATGCCTTCGGCGATCGCCATACCTTCATCCTCGGCTTTATGGGCAAGCATCGGGCCGTCGATCGCATCGCCAATGGCGTAAATTCCTTTGATATTCGTGGCATAACGGCCATCCGTTTTGATTTGCCCGCGTTCCGACACCTCAACAGCCAAAGCGTCCAAACCCAATCCTTGGGTGTAAGGCTTGCGGCCTGTGGCGACGAGCACAGTGTCGGCGTCCATCACATGTTCGCTGTCATCCTTGCGCAGCTTGTAGGTCACCTTGGCTTTGCCGCCTTTAACGGCAACACCCTGGACGGCGGCGCCGAGTGTAAAGTTAAGGCCTTGCTTTTTCAGCATTCTCTGAAAGGTCTTGGCGATTTCAGCGTCCATGCCGGGGGTGATGTGATCAAGAAATTCGATGACTTGCACCTCGGCCCCGAGGCGCGCGTACACCGAACCAAGTTCAAGACCGATAACACCGGCACCGATCACCACCATTTTTTTGGGGATTTTGGGCAATTCCAGCGCGCCGGTGGATGTCACAACGGTTTTTTCATCGACGTCGACACCGGGCAGGGATGACGCCTCGGACCCGGAGGCAATGACGATATGTTTGGCCTCGTGGATGTCATTACCCACCTTGACTTTGCCCGCCTCAGGTATCGAGGCCCAACCCTTGATCCAGTCTACCTTGTTCTTTTTGAACAGAAATTCGATGCCGCCGGTGTTCTGGGCGATGGTGGTTTCCTTATAGGCCAACATCTGTTTCCAGTCGACGGAAGGTGCTTTTCCCTTCAGGCCCATGTCAGCAAAGTTGTGTTCGGCCTCGTGCAGCATATGGCTGGCGTGCAGCATGGCCTTGGAGGGGATACAGCCGACGTTCAGGCAGGTGCCGCCCAGCGTTTCACGGCCTTCGACACAGGCCACTTTCATGCCCAGTTGGGCGCATCTGATGGCGCAGACATAGCCGCCGGGGCCGGCACCGATTACAATCACATCATAGCTGGACATGGGTTCTCCTTTAGTCATTTTGGTGTGTCGGACTTGCGTCGGACAAACGTCGGATTTGTGTCGGGCATATCTGTCAAATCAGGGCCGACACTATCATGAGCATGGTCGAGAGAAACCCCACCAACCAGATAAGCGAGCGCCATGGCATCAGGCCAAAGTAGTAGGCAGGCACATAGAGGATACGTGCCCCCAGATAAGTCCACGCGCAGGCGGCGGTCAGCCCGGTGTTCTTGTCACCCAGGCTGACGACCAGAACGGCGATGGTGAACAGGATCAGCGCCTCAAAATGGTTGTTGAGCGCGCGCAGCAGGCGGCCTGTCCTGTCGCTGAGCAATTCGCCAATGGGCTTGCCAAGCCTGCTTTGGTCGCGGGGCGACATGGTCTTGCCCGGCCCGAGTTCCAGATTGGCCGGCACGGCCATGAGGACGAATTGAAGGCCCTGCAGCAGTGCTGCGAGGGCTAGTACGGTGAGTTCCGGGGTCATGCGGCCAGAAGTGCCTCGCTGATCTGATCTGCTTTTTGGTCAAAGCTGCCCGTCCGGGCAGACGGGTGTAATGTCTTGATATGTGCGATGCCGAAATGGTGCAAGACGCGCGCGGCGTCTGTTCCCAAAGCGATAGGGCGACGGCCCATGAGTTCGTGCCGCACAACGGCCTCGAAGGATGCACGGGCATCGGCGGGTGGGATGGTCGAGGAGCGCCGCGCGGTCAGCAGGTGAAAGACGGGGGTGATGTAGATATCGGCGCGTGTCAGGTTTGCTCGCGCCAGCACCTTGTCCATGACCTTGTTGAACGGATTGTCAGGCAGGTAGCCGGTTTTGCGTAGCTGCGTGTGGTTTGCGATGGCCGAAGGATAGTCGAGCCAGTCTTTTGAGATGAACATTGGGCCGTCGGGATTGCCGGAAGTCATCTGGATGGGTGAGACCCAATCGCCCTCCATCTCCGCATCGGCCAATGTCTTGTATCCGGGCAGCCGAAAGGCGCGGCGTTTGGTGATGGCGTGTCGGTAGGCTGCGCGCATGTCAGTTCCGGATTGTGATCGGTGTGCCATTGGGCACGAGCGACCAGATTTCGCGCATCTCGGCATTGGTGACGGCGATGCAGCCGTCTGTCCAATCCCAGTAGCTTTGCAGCGGCCCGAGGAAGCCCCAGCCGTTCAGGATGCCGTGGATCATGATGTTACCGCCGGGCGAGACACCGCGCGCTTCGGCCTGGGCGATGTCATCGGCATTGGGGTAGGAAATGTGGAGCGACAGATGCGCGATGGAGTCTTGATTGCGCCAGTCGATTATGTAGGTGCCTTCGGGCGTGCGTTCGTCGCCTTCCTGAGTTTTGTGGCCTTGGGGGTTGCCGCCCATGGAGATTTGGTAGGTACGGATCGGGTCACCATCCCGCAGGAGGGTCATTTGCCGGTCGCTCTTGTCCACAAGGATCGCGTCGGCCTGTTGCTCGGCCGGCGCCATCGGTGGTGGGGTGCCGGAGCCGGTGCGGAGCATGACTTGCGTGTAGCAGAAGCTGCAGAGGCCGAGCAGGATCAAAAGAGCGATAGGTTTGGGGAGGCGGGTCATTGCGATCCAACGAAGTGCTCAGGTCTGAAGTGCCAACTCAAGATTGACTATTGGAAGATTCTTCCATTCGACACATCAAGATATAGCCGGTTAGCCCTTGTAAGCTCTCCGCAGTAAGCGAAATAAATATTTTGTCCCTGAGAGGTCGACTTTAACCATCCACCGCCGTCGATAAAGTCAGCTCTTGAACACCGGCCACTTTCGATCAGTTCGTTCGCGGCTTCAACGAATTGTTCGTGAAATAGGCCAAAGTCATCAGACTGAGCAACTAGCTCCTCCGAACTGTCAGCACTGTCGGATGGGTCTTCCGGTATTTCTGTAGAGATGAAATCTGCGGAAATCCACTCCGCAAATCTGCCATCGGTAACGCCGTTGTCCGTCACGCAGGCTGCATTTCCAGAGTCAACGTATTCGGAGATACCTCTCCTACAACTTGCATCATAGTATTCGGTAATTCTAACCCACCCATTCTTGTTCTCAAGAATGGTCACTTTTTCGCGTCCAAATAGCTGTCCAACAACACCACAGTTTGAAGACGGACAGGTCCGGCGGTTTAGCCGGGATGGGACTACGTAGCCAACAGCACCTGCCTCTGAGCTCTCGACGTTAGTAAATTGGTCAATTTCTGCATCACTCGTATTGGTTGGTGGATTGTCTACAGGTATCAACAATGCTGCGATATAATTTAGAATGAACATAACCTGGCAACCTTTTTGATTACAAATCCATCAGCAACCGCCGTGGGTCCTCAAGCGCTTCTTTCACACGCACGAGGAACGTGACCGCCCCTTTGCCGTCGACGATCCGGTGGTCGTAGCTGAGGGCCAGATACATCATGGGCCGGATCACGACTTGGCCGCCGATGGCCATGGGGCGATCCTGGATTTTGTGCATGCCGAGGATGCCAGATTGGGGCGGGTTCAGAATAGGCGAGGACATGAGCGAGCCGTAGACGCCGCCGTTAGAGATGGTGAACGTGCCGCCTTGCATTTCGGCCATGCTCAGCTTGCCGTCGCGGGCTTTTGCGCCCATTTCGGCGATGGATTTTTCGATGGTGGCGAATGACATCTGGTCGGCGTCATTGATCACGGGGACCACAAGCCCGGTGGGTGTGCCAGCGGCGATCCCCATATTGACGTAGTTTTTGTAGACCACATCGGTGCCGTCGATTTCGGCGTTGACCTCTGGCACCTCTTTCAGGGCATGGCAGCAGGCCTTGGTGAAGAAGGACATGAAGCCGAGTTTCACGCCGTGTTTCTTGAGGAACAGGTCCTTGTACTCATTGCGCAATTCCATGACCTCGGTCATGTCGACCTCGTTATAGGTGGTCAGCATGGCGGCGGTGTTCTGGCTGTCTTTCAGACGCTTGGCGATGGTCTGGCGCAGACGGGTCATCTTGACCCGTTCCTCGCGGTCGGCCTGATCGGCTGGGACGGGCGCGCGCGGGGCCGGGGCAGGGGCGGGTGCCTCTGATTTGCCAGCCAGCGCGTTCAACACGTCCTCTTTCATCACGCGGCCATCCTTGCCGGTGCCTTGCACGTCAGTCAGGTCGTTTTCGGCCATCAGTTTTTTGGCCGATGGGGCGTCTTCGACATCTTTGGCCGCCTTTGTAGGGGCAGGTGCAGCTTCGGCCTTGGCTTCTGCTTTTGGCGCTTCGGCTTTGGGGGCCGGCGCGGCGTCGCCTTCGGCGATTTGGGCAAGCAGGGCGTCGACACCGACGGTCTCCCCCTCAGCCGCCACGATTTCCGACAGGGTGCCGGCAACGGGGCTTGGCACCTCGACCGTGACCTTGTCGGTTTCCAGTTCGCACAGCATTTCATCGACAGCGACGGCATCGCCGGGTTGCTTGAACCATGTGGCGACTGTGGCCTCGGTCACGGATTCGCCAAGGGTGGGGACGCGGACTTCGGTGCTCATTACTTGTTTCCTTCGATGGTCAGGGCGTCGTTCACGAGCGCCTCTTGTTGTGCTTTGTGCTGGCTGGCGAGCCCGGTGGCGGGCGACGCCGCAGCGGCGCGGCCTGCATAGACAGGGCGTGTGTACTTTGCGCCGATCCGGGTCAGGACCCACTCAAGATTTGGTTCCATGAACGACCAGGCTCCCTGATTCTTGGGCTCTTCCTGGCACCAGATCATTTCGGCATTCTTGAATCGTTCGAGTTCATTGACCGCTGATTGGGCTGGGAACGGGTAGAACTGTTCGAACCGCAGGATGTAGATATCCTTGATCCCGCGCTTGTCACGCTCTTCCAGCAGGTCGAAATAGACTTTGCCCGAGCACATGATGACCCGCTTGATCTTGCTATCGGCGGCCAGTTTGGTGTCGGAGTTACCGTGCTGGGCATCATCCCACAGCACCCGGTGGAAAGAAGACCCGGTGGTGAATTCTTCTTTCTTGGACACCGCCAGTTTGTGCCGCAGTAGTGATTTGGGGGTCATCAGGATCAGCGGTTTGCGGAATGTCCGGTGTAGCTGGCGCCTTAGCAGGTGGAAATAATTGGCCGGTGTGGTGCAATTGGCCACGATCCAGTTATCGCCGCCACACATAGTCAGGAACCGTTCCAGACGTGCACTGGAATGTTCAGGCCCTTGCCCTTCATAGCCGTGGGGCAGCAGGCAAACGAGGCCGGACATGCGCAGCCATTTGCTTTCGCCCGAGGAAATGAACTGATCAAACATGATCTGCGCGCCATTGGCGAAATCGCCAAACTGCGCCTCCCACAGGGTCAGCGCGTTTGGTTCGGCAAGGGAGTAGCCATATTCGAAACCAAGAACCGCGTATTCCGAGAGCATCGAGTCGATGACCTCATAATGCGCCTGACCGTCGCGGATATTGTTGAGCGGGTAATACCGTTCTTCGGTTTCCTGGTTCACAAGTCCTGAATGCCGTTGGCTGAACGTGCCGCGGGCCGAGTCCTGCCCGGCAAGCCGTACCGGGTACCCTTCGGTCAGGAGTGAGCCGAAGGCCAGCGCTTCGCCCGTGGCCCAGTCAATCCCCTCACCGGTTTCGAACATCTTGGCCTTGGCATCGAGCAGACGGGCGACGGTTTTGTGCAGCGGGAAGTTGTCAGGCGCTTTGCTAAGCGCCTTGCCCACCTCATCAAAGGTCTTTTCTTCGATGGCAGTGGCGCCGCGCTGATAATCCTCTTCCTTGCGGTCGAGATGGGACCATTTGCCATCGAGCCAGTCGGCCTTGTTCGGTTTGTAGGATTTGCCGGCCTCGAATTCCTCGTTCAGATGCACCTGGAAGGCGGCCTTCATATCCTCGATCTCGCCTTCGGGGATCAGCCCGTCTTTGACCAGTCGTTCGGTATATAGCGTCAGCGTCGTCTTCTGTTTCTTGATCTTCTTGTACATCAACGGGTTGGTGAACATCGGCTCATCACCCTCGTTGTGCCCAAACCGGCGGTAGCAGATAATATCCAGTACAACGTCCTTGTGGAATTTCTGACGGAATTCGGTGGCGACACGGGCGGCATGCACGACCGCCTCTGGATCGTCGCCATTGACGTGGAAAATCGGCGCCTCGACCATCAGGGCGATGTCGGTGGGGTAGGGCGATGAGCGCGAAAAATGCGGTGCGGTGGTAAACCCGATCTGGTTGTTGACCACGATATGCATGGTGCCGCCGGTCTTGTGACCGCGCAGGCCGGACAGGCCGAACCCTTCGGCGACCACACCCTGACCTGCAAAAGCCGCATCGCCATGTAGCAGGATCGCCATAACCTTTGTCCGGTCGGTGTCGTGTTTCTGGTCTTGCTTGGCGCGGACCTTGCCCAGAACAACCGGGTTTACGGCCTCAAGGTGGCTGGGGTTTGCAGTGAGTGACAAATGCACGGTGTTGTCGTCGAATGTCCGGTCACTGGACGCGCCGAGGTGATATTTCACGTCGCCGGAGCCGTCCACGTCTTCGGGTTTGAACGACCCGCCCTGGAATTCATTGAAAATCGCGCGGTAGGGTTTTTCCATCACGTTAGCGAGGACAGAGAGGCGACCCCGGTGGGGCATGCCGATCACGATATCCTCAAGCCCCAGCTGCCCGCCGCGCTTGATGATCTGTTCCATCGCGGGGATCAGGCTTTCGCCGCCATCAAGCCCGAACCGCTTTGTGCCCATGTATTTGACATGGAGGAATTTTTCGAAACCCTCTGCCTCGACAAGGGAGTTCAGGATCGCTTTGCGGCCGTTCTTGGTGAAAGCGATTTCCTTACCGTAGCCTTCGATCCGCTCTTTCAGCCAACCGGCCTCTTCGGGGTTGGAGATATGCATGTATTGCAGGGCGAAGGTGCCGCAATAAGTGCGTTGCACGATGGCGATAATCTCGTTCATCGTCGCCATTTCGAGGCCGAGGACATTGTCGATAAAGATCGGGCGGTCCATGTCGGCTGCGGTGAAGCCGTAGGAGGCCGGGTCAAGTTCGGGATGCGGCGTGTTTTCACGCATGCCCAGCGGGTCGAGGTCAGCGATCAGGTGGCCCCGGATCCGGTAGGCGCGGATGATCATCAGCGCGCGGATGCTGTCGAGCACGGCGGCGCGGACTTGTTCTTCCGAAAGTTTCACGCCCTTCTCTGCGGCCTTGTCCTTGATCTTTTTCCCCGCCGCCTCGGGTTCGGCGGGCCATTGGCCGTCAAGAGCGGCAGTCAAATCATCCGCAGGTGCCGGTGGCCAGTCCGCGCGGGCCCAACTGGGGCCGGTGGCCTCGGCCTTGGCGTCTGCCGGGGTGTCACCGAGCGAGCGGAAGAAAGCTTGCCATTGTTCATCTACCGCACCGGGGTTGTCGGCGTAGCGGGCATAAAGCTGTTCGACATATTCAGCGTTGTGTCCTTGCAGGAAAGAGGAGGCGTGGAAGACGTCGTTGGTAGGTTGTTCGGTCATTGGGGGACCTCATTGGGGTTAGGGCCGTACTTGTTCAAGCTAAGTTTGGAGGGCCGGATACATAAAAGGAGAATTGCCATTTGGAGAGCCATGATCAGCCAAGATGCAAATCTGAGAAACGGGCTAGTCGTTTGCAGGCGATCAGCAGTCACGTCGAAATTCGATGTCAGGGTTTCGACGGACGCAAATGGGTCATCGGACACAACTGATGTCGCACTAAATGTCCAACGGTAAGTTGCCCCATATCCAAGCATCATCAAGACAGAGATCAGAACCAAGGCCCCCGACATACCTGCATCATGCAGCCTGCGCACGCTGACAGTGATGCTGGCTGGAATGGCTATGGCAGCGGCCAGGAAAGTGAGAGGCTTTGGCAAAATCGGAGCGATAATATAGGCTGGTACACCAGGTTTTTGACCAAGGCCGATGGGGAAGAGTATCTGGTCTGCGAAAGTTGCGGCCGTGACTGCCATCCATGCAAGTGCGATGAACCACCAGAACTCCGCCCGCGAGGCGCGGCCTTTGAACTGGAAGGACTTGGCGAGGCAAGTCTTGATGGCGTCGAGCGGTCCCATGGCGGGGTCCTGTTTGAGGTCCCGGGTCAAGCCCGGGACGGGTTTTTTCTGTTGCACGCGACCCGGACGTGATCCGGGGCCTCGCTTTTTGATCAGCCAATCGCTTCCAGTACAGCCTCGCCCAGTGTCGCGGGGCTATCTGCCACCACGATCCCGGCGCTCTTCATGGCTTCGATCTTGCTTTCCGCGTCGCCCTTGCCGCCGGCCACGATGGCGCCAGCATGGCCCATGCGGCGGCCGGGAGGGGCGGTGCGGCCGGCGATGAAACCGGCGGTGGGTTTCCAGCGGCCTTTCTTTTTCTGTTCGGTCAGGAATTCGGCGGCTTCTTCCTCGGCTGTGCCCCCGATTTCGCCGATCATGATCATCGAATGCGTTTCGTCGTCGTCAAGGAACATGTCCAGCACGTCGATATGTTCGGTCCCCTTGATCGGATCGCCGCCGATGCCGACGGCGGTAGATTGGCCAAGGCCGCTGTCAGAGGTCTGTTTGACCGCCTCATAAGTCAGCGTGCCAGAGCGGGAGACAACACCGACCGACCCGCGTTTGTGGATATGGCCAGGCATGATCCCGATTTTGCAGGCGTCGGGCGTGATGACGCCGGGGCAGTTGGGGCCGATCAGGCGGGAGGCGGAGCCCTCCAGCGCCCGCTTGACCCGCATCATGTCGAGCACGGGGATGCCTTCGGTGATGCAGATGATCAGTTCCATTTCGGCATCAATCGCCTCAAGGATACTATCCGCCGCAAAGGGCGGGGGGACGTAGATGACTGATGCGTTGGCCTCGGTCTTGGCCTTCGCCTCGTGCACCGAGTTGTATACAGGCAGGTCCAGATGCGTCGTGCCGCCCTTGCCGGGGGTGACGCCGCCGACCATCTTGGTGCCATAGGCAATGGCTTGTTCAGAGTGGAACGTGCCTTGGGACCCGGTGAGGCCCTGGCAGATGACTTTGGTGTTTTCGTTTACGAGGATTGCCATAAAGGTTCCTTTTATTCCATGAGTACTGTGAAGATTTGGCCGCCCATTTTGACATGCATGAATACATATGTTTCACCGTCAATTGCGATCTGAGCTACGCCACGCTGATGTGTAAATCCTAGGCTGCGAAAGAAATCATCCCTCGCGCTGTAGTCTGCACCTACACGCCCTCTAACAATTATGCATTCAATGGCACGCGTTGGGTGAGTGTTGATCTGAAATGTAAGATTTGCTCTTTCGTCGATTCCGGTTCCTGTGCCCACAAAGGTAAAGCCTGCTGCTTCTGCTGCAGCTCTTGCTGCGTCTGGATCGCTCAGGTTGGCTCTACAGATGTTGCCGAACCTTTCTATTGCAAGCGCATTGACTGCCCTTGTTGCTTCCTCCGACGACGGATCGTCTTCAGCATGCGCGGACGCACTGACAAGCAGGGCAAATGCTAAAGCAGCGTAAAGCTTCATCAGCCCTTGACCGCCTTCACAATCTTCTGCGCCCCATCCTTCAGATCATCCGCAGCGATCACATCCACATCGGAATTGTTGATGATGTCCTTGCCCTGCTGCACGTTTGTGCCTTCCAGACGCACGACCAGCGGTACTTGCAGGCCCACCTCTTTCACCGCGGCGACCACGCCTTCGGCGATCACGTCGCAGCGCATGATGCCGCCGAAGATGTTGACCAGGATGCCTTTGACGTTGGGGTCGGAGGTGATGATCTTGAATGCCTCGGTCACTTTTTCCTTGGTGGCCCCGCCGCCCACGTCGAGGAAGTTGGCCGGTTCGGCGCCATATAGCTTGATGATGTCCATCGTCGCCATGGCCAGGCCCGCGCCGTTGACCATGCAGCCGATTTCGCCGTCAAGCGCGATGTAGTTGAGGTCAAACTTGGATGCGGCAAGTTCCTTGGGGTCTTCCTCGGTCTCGTCGCGCAGGGCGGCCACATCGGCGTGGCGGTAGACGGCGTTACCGTCGAATGCGACCTTGGCGTCGAGCACTTTCAGGTCGCCCTTGTCGGTGACGATCAGCGGGTTGATCTCCAGCATCTCCATGTCTTTTTCGACAAAGGCTGTGTAAAGCTGGCCCATCAGTTTGACGCATTGCTTGACCTGATTGCCGATGAGGCCCAGTGTAAAGGCGACGCGCCGTCCGTGGAACGGTTGGTAGCCGGTTGCGGGATCAACGGTGAAATTCAGGATTTTTTCAGGGGTGCTTGCCGCGACTTCCTCGATATCCATGCCGCCTTCGGTCGAACAGACGAAGCCGATGCGGCTCGTTTGGCGATCGACGAGCAGGGCGAGGTACATCTCGGTTTCAATCCCCGATCCGTCCTCGATATAGATGCGGTTGACCTGTTTGCCTGCTGGCCCGGTCTGGTGCGTCACAAGCGTGCGGCCGAGCATTTTCTTGGCTTCTTGTGCGGCCTCTTCCACCGATTTGGCGAGGCGCACGCCGCCTGCTTCGCCCGCGTCCGCCTCTTTGAACTTGCCTTTGCCGCGTCCGCCCGCGTGGATCTGTGCCTTGACCACCCAAAGCGGGCCGTCGAGTTCGCCAGCGGCGGTCTTGGCTTCTTCAGCGCGCATGACAGGGCGGCCATCGGAAACGGGAGCGCCGTAGCTGCGCAAAAGGGCTTTGGCCTGATATTCGTGGATGTTCATGAGGACTGGTCCAATATGGCTGCGGTTTCATCTGCTTAGAGCACAAGGAATTAAGGGATTCTAACCCAAATATCCGTGAAGTCGGGATATTCGAACATTTGTGATCACACTTTTTCATCGTGTGATCACAAATATCGACTGTGAGCGTATTGCTGCCGATTTTGGAAGGTTTGAAGAGATTCGCAAAGCTGATAGGCAAGGGCAGATGAGTGTAACAGACCCAACATGGTCCGTGGTCGCGACCGTGGACGAGCCGCCAGCGCTGTTGCAGGCGTTTGTGGCCTGGCATTTGTCGTTGGGCGCGTCGGAAGTCTTTGTATACTTTGACCGGCCTGATGATCCGGCGATATCGCTGTTTGCCGGGCAGCCGCAAGTGGTTGTGGCGCGATGCGATGAGGCCCATTGGTTGCGGTTGGATCGCCGCCGCCCTTTCAAGCAAGAGGTGCGGCAGGCCCGCAATGCCACGCTGGCTTATCGACAGACACGCAGCGATTGGCTGCTGCATATCGACGCTGATGAGTTTTTGTGGCCGTCTCAATCGGTCGCCGACTGTCTTGCGGGGGCTGCAGATACGGCAGATTGCCTGACGGTACCGGTGGCCGAACGCATGTTTGTTGCCGGATCAGAGAGCGAAAGCATCTTTTCCGGTGTGTTCCGCCGCCCGTTCAGTTCTGACATGAATGATGGCAGTGCGGTTTTTGGGATCAGGAACGGCCCGACACTGCGCGGTCTGACCGGCCACACGATTGGTAAGGCGTTCAGCCGGTGTGGGCGGGGCCTCGATATCTCCATCCACCGTCCGCGCCCAGAACAGGGTTCAGAGGCGGAGCTGATTTCGGCCCGTGCGCAAGGGCTGGAGTTGCTTCATTTCGAGGGGCTGACCCCGCTGCACTGGATCTACAAGCTGGTCAGGATGGCAAAGGTGATCGCCTTTCATAACGGTCTGGTTGCGCCACCGCATCGGCAGCAGCAGATGGAAAGCGTTCTGGCGGACCCAAAAGGCGCGACTGAGTTGCATGATCTGCTGAAGGTCGCGGATATGGCTTTGCTGGATGCTTTGGACAATCACGGGTTGGTGTTGCGCGCAGGGTTCGACCCTGCGGACGCGATGCGAACCTGCTTTGCCGGTGCATTGCCTGATCTGTCGGCCGATGCCTTGGACGCATGGCTATGGGCCGAACGAGGTGAGCTGTTGCACCGGCGTGGATTCTCGTGGCTTCGAAGCAGCTGAAAGGGCGCCAGTTTCGGCGCTCTAATTCAGAGTGAAGGCGAATAGCGCAAAGTTGCCACCTGTCACACGGTCAAATTGTGTCATGGCATCGCCGGTCGCCAGCGGTCCACGCTCCATGTAGGGGGCCAGATCAGAGCCTGCGATCACGCCAATCACATCTAGGGCAGATGGGTTTTCCAGCCATTTGTTGAGGTTGATCCCAACCTGGTCGCCGGTCCGCCAGTGGGGGATCAAAAGCTCACCTTCGAGCACCATCGACGCTTCGGTCAGAACGGCCTGCCAGGCGCTGTCGATATTGTCGGGGAAAAGCAGGCCGAGCGCGCTGTCCTGCGTAGCGTTGGGGATGAACTCCATATCATTGTCGGTTTCGGCGCGCACTCGGTCCCAAAACGCCAGATTGTGGCTGATCACCGCACGGAAATCATCAAGGGCCGCCCGAGTGTGGGTCGGATCGGGTTCCCGTTCCAGCACGCCAAGCACGATTGTGATGAGGTCTGCCAGTTCTTCGTCCTGCGGCGACATGAACATCATCGGCGCGGGGCCGTTACGCAATTCTGCGATGGTGGCGGCATTTGTCTGAACCTTGGCGATGACATCGGTGGGATCGAATGCAATCACCATTTCGGCCGTGCCTGAGAAGACGTGGGTATAGGCCTGGAGCCACGCGGCGTCCGAGGTATCAAAGGTCACCGTTGGCGCACCACCGGCGGCCGCAAAGGCATCGAGCGTGTCCTGCACTTGCCACCGGCTGACGAAAAGCGGGACCATGACAGGCAGCAGATCCTCGTTTTCGTCGCGGATACCGTTGGCGTTGATGTCGAACCAGATCTGGTTGAGGTCCAGTGTGACCGCAACGTCGTCAGTGTCGGTGATGGGCGAGAGTGCCTGCTGCGCCTGATCCATGCTTGTCCCGATCTGTTGGAACAGGTTGGTGATCACGTCTGGTGTGAACGGATCGGGGTTAGGGTTGAAGTTCAGTTCGGTGCTGAGCCCCGGAATACCCATATCAAGGTCGTTCAGGCCGACACGGTAGCGTTCTTGAAACGTCGCCTCGATCCCCTGCAGGAACAGCGCGCCGCCAAGCGCGAACCGGTCGGACGGTGTCGGGTTTTCGATGTCAGACAGTGTGGCGACTGTACCGGTGATGCCAAGCTCACCGAATTGAGCGCTGTAATCCTGGGCAGTGGCGGTTTGGGCTGCTAGGGCAAGGCCTGATGCAATGATCAGTGAGGGAATGGGTTTTGGCATATCTGGCTCCATATGAACATATTATTGAACATAGTTCACGAATTAGCAAATAGGAAGAGGGTTACATGATTTTTTGCGGAGAGCGGCAAGAAAAAGGGCGCCCCACAGGTGAGCGCCCTCTCAAAATAGTGGATTGATCGAGGTTTAGCCCAGGCTGCTGTCGATCCCTTTGCAGGCCTCGACCAGACCTTTGACCGCGTCGACAGATTTGTCGAACATGGCCTGTTCGTCCTTGTTCATCTTGATTTCGACCACGCGTTCGATGCCGCCTGCGCCGATGATCGTCGGCACGCCGACATAGAAACCATCAAGCCCATAGGCCCCCTCGACATGGGCAGCGCAGGGCAGAAGCCGCTTTTGGTCTTTCAGATATGCTTCGGCCATTTCGATGGCCGATGTGGCGGGCGCGTAGAAGGCGGAACCGGTTTTCAGCAGGCCCACGATTTCGGCACCGCCGTCACGGGTCCGCTGCACGATGGCATCCAGTTTTTCCTGTGTGGTCCAGCCCATTTGCACCAGATCGGGCAGGGGAATACCGGCGACGGTGGAATACCGTGTCAGAGGCACCATCGTGTCGCCGTGGCCGCCCAGAACAAAGGCGGTGACGTCGCGCATTGACACTTCAAATTCTTCGGCAAGGAAGTGACGGAAGCGGGCACTATCCAGCACGCCGGCCATGCCACAAACCTTTTCATGGGGCAGGCCCGAGAATTCGCGCAGTGCCCAGACCATCGCGTCGAGAGGGTTGGTGATACAGATGACAAAGGCATTGGGGGCGTGGGCGGCGATGCCTTCGCCGACCGATTTCATGACCTTGAGGTTGATACCCAGAAGGTCGTCGCGCGACATGCCCGGTTTGCGAGGCACACCGGCGGTGACGATGCAGACATCGGCGCCAGCGATATCCGCATAGTCATTGGTGCCTTTGAAGCTGCCGTCAAACTTGGCCGCCGGGCCAGATTCGGCGATATCGAGTGCCTTGCCCTGTGGGATGCCTTCGGCGATGTCAAAAAGAATGACGTCGCCGAGCTCTTTGACAGCAGCTAGGTGCGCAAGCGTGCCGCCGATCTGTCCGGCACCGATAAGGGCAATTTTGGGTCTGGCCATGGGATCAAATCCTGTCCTGGTTGGTTTGGCCGTGTGCCTAGTCTTTTGGGGCCGCAGGTGCAAGTCTAGGAGCGAAAGGTGTGATCAAAAGGGACGCCCGGTGGAAGGGACAGTATTCTGGTTGGCGGCCCTCGTGGCAGCGGTCTTTGTCGGGTTGGGTAAAGGTGGGGTGCCGGTGATCACGGCGCTCGCGGTCCCGGTGCTGGCGTTGGTCATTTCGCCCGTTGCAGCGGCAGGGCTGCTGTTGCCGGTTTTTATCGTTTCGGATGTTTTCGGGTTGATTGCCTATCGCAAGTTGTTCGATTGGCCGGTCCTGCGGATCATGATGGTGGCCATGCCGCCAGGTGTTCTGATCGGCTACTTGACCGTCAATATCGTCTCGGAAGGATTGATCACCCTGCTGCTGGGTCTGATTGGCGCGGTCTTTGCCCTAAGTTTGATGTTACGTCGCCCAGCAGATGGCCCCCCGCGCAAACCGCGCTGGCGACCGGGGCTGTTCTGGGGGACGATTACGGGGTTTACCAGTTTTGTCAGCCATTCGGGGGCCGTGCCTTATCAGGTGTTCACCTTACCGCTGCGCATGCCCAAGATTGCGTTTGTCGGTACGGTGACGGTCGCCTTTGCCTATATCAACGTCATCAAACTGATCCCTTACTACCTGTTGGGGCAGTTGAGTGTCGCGAACCTGAAAACGGCGGGGATCCTGATGATCCCCGCCGCCGTGGCCGTGTTGGCCGGTGTGCGATTGGTGCGTATCGTGCCGGAGAAACTGTTTTTCAGGCTCGTGATCTGGGCACTATTGCTGTTGTCCCTGAAATTGATCTGGGACGGGCTCCAGCAGATGTGGCTTCAGGTGCCCTGATCGGTATTTGGCAGCGCCTCTGCCACTTGCTGGAACGATTGGCCTGCAGCGACAAGGCAGCTGGGGCCGCCGGGCCGCGTGACCACAATGGTCCAACTGCCTGTCTCGGTGGAGGCAAAAACCTCAACCACAGAATTGTCGCTGCCAAGACCGATGGATTGGCGGCTTTCGCCATAGTTTGCAGCGAGCCGTTCAACAACGGCGGCATGTGGCGCGCAATTGCGCGACTGGGCATTGGCATGGTTGGCGGCCAGCATCATGGCGCCGATCCCGAAGGACATCAGAAATAGATTACGCTTCATTTGGTTCACCTTTCCGCGAGAGACGATGACCGCGGCTGATCGTCCGTCGCAGTCGGCAAGTGGAACAAATTTGCGACTAACTTGCCGCAAATTGGTTAATACACCGTGACGGTGGGGTGTTTGCTGCGTTGCGGCATTTTCTGGTTGAATGATATGGCAAATTCGGACCATGTTTGCGCAACAATATTACGAGGAAGATTCGATGTATGACCGCCCATTTCGCTCGGCCCTGTACATTCCCGGCTCAAAGGATCGTGCGCTGGACAAGGCGCGCGGGCTGCCGGTCGATGTGATCCTATTTGACCTTGAAGATGCGGTTGCCCCCGATGCCAAGGTCGCGGCCCGCGATACGCTGAACAGCGCTTTGGCCGATGGTGGATACGGATCGCGGCTGCGGATTGTGCGGATCAACGGGCTGGACACCGAATGGGGTGCCGCTGATGCCGCAGCCGTTGCTGCAATGGATTGTGACGGTGTCTTGCTGCCTAAAGTCAACAGTCCGGCTGATGTCGATGCCTTGGCTGCCCTTGTTCCCGATCTGCCGATCTGGGCCATGATGGAAACTCCGCAAGGGGTGCTGAATGCGCCGAGCATTGCTGCCCATCCCCGGATGGCGGGGTTCGTGCTTGGTACCAATGACCTGGCCAAAGACCTGAATTCACGCGGGCGCGCAGCGTTGATGACTTCGCTGCAGATTTGCCTGTTGGCTGCCAAGGCGGCAGGCATCGTCGCGTTGGATGGCGTCTATAACGCCTTCAAGGATGAAGATGGGCTGCGCACCGAATGTGCCGAAGGCCGCGACATGGGTTTTGACGGAAAAACACTGATACATCCTGCTCAAGTGGCGATTGCCAATGCCGCCTTTGGCCCGACCGAGGATGAGATTGATCTGGCGAAACGCCAGATAGCCGCGTTCGAGGCGGCAGAGGCTGAAGGGCAGGGTGTCGCCGTGGTAGATGGCCGCATCGTCGAGAACTTGCATATTGTCACCGCGCGGGCGACCTTGGCGAAAGCCGAAGCAATCGCCGCATTGGAGAGTGCATGAACCTGTTGATCGCTGGTGTTGCCCTGTGGTGGGCGGCGCATTTGTTCAAACGTATTGCACCGGGTCCACGAGCACGTCTGGGGGAACCGGGCAAGGGGCTGGTCGCGCTGCTGTTGGTCGGCAGCATTATCCTGATGGTGATCGGCTATCGCTCGGCCGAGGGGGCTTTCTACTGGGGCCGTGACCCGATGTGGGTTGGCATCAACAATATCCTGATGGTGATTGCGTTCTACTTCTACGCAGCCAGCGGGGCAAAGGGGGCCAAGATCTGGCTCGGCACCAGGGTGCGCCATCCGCAACTGACCGGGTTTTCGATCTGGGCTGTCGCGCACCTGCTGGTGAATGGCGATACGCCGTCCTTTGTGCTGTTCGGCGGCCTGCTGATCTGGGCGATTATCGAGATTTTGCTGATCAATGCGCAGGAGGGGCCGTGGACCCCACCACCCCGCGCGCCCTTCAAGAAAGAGATTGTCGCGATCGTGGTGACCATCGTGGTCGTCGTGGTTGTGATGGGAATTCACTATTGGCTGGGCGTGCCGCCCTGGGGATGACATGACCAAGATTTATCGTTTGCTGACCGAAGATGACACATCTGCCTTCTGCCACAAGGTTTCCGAAGCTTTGTCGCAGGGCTGGGGGTTATATGGTGATCCCACTTATGCTTTTGATCACGCCAATGGTGTGATGCGCTGTGGTCAGGCGGTGACCAAGGATGTGGATGTGCCCTATTCCAAAGACATGAAGCTGGGCCAGCAATGACCAAGACAAATCCGGGCCGGTTCTTCGAGGACTACGCCGTTGGCGATGTGATCACCCATGCGGTGCCGCGGACCATTTCCGGTGGTGAGCGAGCGATGTATCACGCGCTATACCCCGCGCGGGGTGCTTTGTATTCATCGGATGAATTTGCCCGCGCCTGTGGTTTGCCCGCGTCGCCAGTGGATGATCTGATAACTTTTCACACGGTCTTTGGCAAAACGGTGCCCGATGTATCCCTGAACGCAGTGGCCAATCTGGGTTACGCGGATGGGCGTTGGCTCGCGCCGGTTTATCCGGGCGATACCCTGACATCGATTTCCGAGGTCATCGGGGTCAAGCAGAACTCCAACGGAAAGTCGGGCGTGGTCTGGGTGCGGACCACAGGGCGCAATCAGCATGGGCAGGATGTACTAAGCTACGTGCGTTGGGTGATGGTGCGCAAGCGCGGTGACGGGGCGGCGCGCGAGGCGATCATCCCCGACCTGCCGAAGGCCGTTGCCGCCACTGATCTGGTGGTGCCGGCAGGTCTTTCATTTGACAATTACGATTTTGCCCTGGCGGGAGAGCCGCACCGGTTACAGGACTATACCGTTGGTGAAATCATCGATCACGTGGATGGTGTGACCATCGAAGAGGCCGAACACATGCTGGCCACGCGGCTTTGGCAGAACACGGCCAAAGTGCATTTTGATGCAACCAATCGCGAAGACGGGAAGCGGCTGATCTATGGGGGTCATGTCATATCGCTGGCTCGCGCCTTGTCATTCAACGGATTGGCCAACGCGCAGATGATTGTCGCGTTGAACGGCGGTGCGCATGCCAACCCCTGTTTCGCCGGTGATACCGTGCGGGCATGGTCCGAAGTGTTGGAGGTAGCACAAACAGACGCACCCGGCGTTGGTGCGATCCGTTTGCGTCTGGTTGCGACAAAAGGGGAAGCGGGTCACTTGCGCGATGAGAATGGCAAATACCTGCCCGAGGTCCTCCTCGACCTCGATTATTGGGCGCTGATGCCTGTTTAGAAGGATTGTGGCCGGCGCGGGCATTGGTGTGTAGGCTAATCCCATGCGCGCCGTCCTCATTGCCAGCCTGACCAGTTTTGCAGCACCTTTGGATGCCTGCGAGGTGGCGCTGATGCTGGCCGTCGACGTGTCAGGGTCTGTCGATAATGAAGAGTACCGGGTGCAGGCGGATGGCTTGGCTGCGGCACTTCTGGATAGCACGGTCATGGCCGCGCTGATCGAAGGCAAGGTCGAGCTGGCCATGATGCAATGGACAGGCTCGGGCCGACAAGCGGTTGTCATCAACTGGACGACGATGAAAGGCGAAGAAGAGGTGCTGGCCTTTGCCGATCAAGTTGCCCTGCAGCGACGTCTTTGGCGGGACTACTCAACCGCGGTGGGTGAGGCCATGGCACTGTCGCTCGACTATTTTGGCGCGGTGCCGGAATGCAAACGGCATGTCATTGATATTTCGGGAGACGGCGAAAGCAACGAAGGGCGATTGCCCCGGTCGGTCTGGGTGGACTTGGCGAAATCGAATGTAACGGTAAATGCGCTGGTCATTGAAGAAAGCGAGCCGGGTTTGACAGCTTATTTCGAGAACGAAGTCATCACGGGACCCGGGGCGTTTGCTGTGACCGCAATGACCTTTGACGACTATCCGGAGCAGATTATTCGAAAACTATACCGGGAGCTGACGCAGGCGGTTGCTAGCCTTGACTTGCCCTAGGTGTTTGTTCCCACGGTTCGATGGCTTCGTTATTACTCCTTGGCGACCTGATCGAAGGTCTTGATTGATCCGAATTATTGCGCCTTGATACGATTATGAAAATTTTCAGCCTGCTTCTTTTGTCATTCCTGCCCTTGTCGGCGTTGGCACAATCCTGCGACCCCTCAACAGATGCGGACATCCCGGTATTCGAAGAGGCAAAGACAGCATTTCTCAGAACTGATTATCGGGCGTTTGCGAATTTAGTTGATGACTACATCCCGACGATGGATGCGCAGTTCAAAGGCTTGTTTGGACCGCTTGATGCGTTCGAGCCGCAGGGATATGACCGGTGTCGCACCATCCTGCAACGGCGCGAGGAACCCGCGTTTTATCAGGAAATCGTGCTTTACTTTCCGAAAGGCAGCGCCGTGCCACTTGCATTGCACCTTACCGCGGCCGAGGTTGATGGCGAGATCCGGATGCTGGAATTCACTTACAACACCTCCATTAGTACCGTTCTGGACAAACTGCGCTAGTCCTGGACGATGTTGGAACGTGTTCGCGAAAGGGTGCATCGTAGTCAATCTGAAAGAGTGTTTCTGGAAGCGCAACGCGCGCTGATGCAGCAACCCCGGATAACGCTCGGATTAGTCGGGTGCTATGTCGTTGCTGGGCTTTTGTTTCTGATACCAGCGGCGATTTTCGGGTTGGCGATCTGGCTGTTGTTTTGGCAGTCGCAGAATATGTTCGCCATTTTGGGTGGCCTTGTGCTGCTGTGGATTACCTATGTGTTGATACCGCGCCCAAGCAAACACGGCGCACTGACATTCGGGCGCGATGAAATGCCTGAACTGATGCGTCTTGTGGATGCGGTTGCCGATGCGCTGGATGCACCAGTGCCGGACGGGCTGTCGTTTGACTATCAAATTAACGCATCGGCACGGACCGTTGGGCTGGTTCGCCGTCGGCATTTTCTGCAGATCGGTGTGCCGCTCTGGCGGTTGTACGAACCACAGCAGCAGGTGGCTTTGATCGCGCATGAATTGGCGCATTTCGTGAATGGCGACCCGGCACGCGGCGGTTTTGTTGGCGGCGCGCTCCATGCAGTGGAGCGTTGGGATTTCCTGTTGCGGCCTGATGCGGATGATCCTTTGGGGCGGGATTTGGTTGGCATGGTGGCCGAACTTTTGCAGTGGCTGTTGATCCTGCCCGTTCTTGGTCTTGGACGTCTACTGGTATTGCTGCAGTTCAACCGATCGCAGCGTGCCGAATATCTGGCTGATGGTCTGGCAGCACAGGTTGCGGGACGCGGTGCACTTGTCTCGGGCCTGCGGCTGTTGGCGCTGACACCCATCGCGGACCGGGCGATTTTCCAGCTCTATCCCTTTGACCGCGACCAGAACGCCCGCGTCTTCGATGTGATGATTGGGGCCGTGCAGAACGCTACAAAGGAGGAGCGCGCCACACTGGAAGCTGAGGCGGCCAAGGAAAAGGCGCGGGTGGATGCCAGTCATCCGCCCACCAGTTATCGCATGGCCTTTCTGGAGCTGATGGAACCGTCCGCCCCAAAGGTGAAAGCAATTGATTTCGACTTTGACCTTATCGCGTTCGAGATGCAGGCAGAGGCTGACCGTCAGGGAAAGCGTTTGATGCAGCTGCATGAGGTGCAATGATTTGTGATCACGAAAAAAATTACTGTGATCACAAACTGAAGAAACATGATCCAACGCGTCGTTTTTTCACAGTTTATCTACTTTCGTCTGCGTGACTCTGGCAGCGGAATGGTGCAAAACGAACCAAAGGCGCTGCGATCGGCAGCAAAAGCCACCGAAGGGAACACACATGGCAGACGTGAACAGGGGCAATCGCCCTCTCTCACCCCACCTGACAATCTATCGTCCACAATTGACTTCGATGACCTCCATTTTCGTCCGGCTTACGGGCAACGCCCTGATTGTGGCCGCGTTGATGATCGTCTGGTGGTTCATAGCAGCTGCGACTGGCCCTGAAGCCTTTGAGCGGGCCAACGGATTTGTCACAAGCTGGTTTGGCGATCTGGTCATGTTCCTGTCTGTCTGGGCGCTGTGGTATCACATGTTTGGCGGCATCAGGCATCTGATCTGGGACAGCGGCCATATGCTTGAGGTCGATCAATCTGAAACAGCCGGTCTGGTAATGATCATCGCATCGGTTCTGTTCACGATCTTCACCGCAGTCGTATTGTAAGGGGCGCAACAATGGCATTTTTGACTGACCGTAAACGCGCCGAAGGGCTGGGTTCTGCCAAAACCGGAACCGATCATCACTGGCACATGATGGTAACCTCTGTTGCCCTTGTCGGCCTGATCCCATTGTTTATCTTCACGTTTGGAGCTGTGCTGGGATCACCTTACGAAGAGGTTATCGCTTACTATCAGCGTCCATTCCCCGCGATCATCGCTGCGCTGACCATGCTGGTGGGCTTCGTCCACTTTCGCAAAGGTGTGCAAACCCTCATCGAGGACTATGTGCATGGTTTCGCCCGCAAGGCGCTGATCATCGCAATGATCTGCCTGTCCTATTCTGCTGCTGGCATTGCGATTTTCGCAATCGTGCGCATCGCCCTTTGATTTCCCGGAGCATCGAGTAATGGCTGCATACGAATACGAAACGCATACCTATGACGCGATTGTTGTGGGGGCGGGCGGCGCTGGGCTGCGGGCCACGCTGGGTCTGGCAGAGCAGGGGTTGCGCACGGCCTGCATTACCAAGGTTTTCCCGACCCGGTCCCATACCGTTGCCGCGCAGGGCGGCATTGCCGCGTCGCTTGGCAATATGGGGCCCGATAGCTGGCAGTGGCATATGTATGACACCGTGAAAGGGTCCGACTGGCTGGGTGATACCGACGCGATGGAGTATCTGGCCCGCGAGGCTCCAAAGGCTGTCTACGAGTTGGAACATTACGGCGTACCATTTTCCCGCACGGAAGAGGGCAAGATTTATCAGCGTCCGTTTGGCGGCCATACCACTGAATTCGGCGAAGGCCCCCCGGTGCAGCGCACCTGTGCCGCCGCAGACCGGACCGGTCATGCCATCCTGCACACGCTCTATGGTCAGTCGCTGAAACAGCAGGCTGAGTTCTATATCGAATACTTCGCCCTGGATCTGATCATGTCGGATGATGGCATCTGTCAGGGCGTCATTGCGTGGAAGCTTGATGACGGCACAATGCATGTGTTCAACGCCAAGACAGTTGTGTTGGCCACAGGCGGCTATGGCCGGGCCTATTTCTCTGCGACATCCGCCCATACCTGCACCGGCGATGGTGGCGGCATGGTCGCGCGTCAGGGGCTTCCCTTGCAAGATATGGAATTCGTGCAGTTCCATCCCACCGGCATCTATGGCGCGGGGTGTCTGATCACCGAAGGCGCGCGCGGTGAAGGTGGCTACCTGACGAACAGCGAGGGCGAGCGTTTCATGGAACGCTATGCGCCCAACTACAAGGACCTCGCCCCGCGCGACTATGTCAGCCGCTGTATGACGATGGAAATCCGGGAGGGTCGCGGTGTGGGGGCGAATGGTGATCACATTCACCTGAACCTGAACCACCTGCCGAAAGAGGCTTTGGCAGAACGGTTACCAGGCATCTCCGAATCCGCCCGTATCTTTGCAGGCGTCGATGTGACCAAGGAACCGATCCCTGTTCTACCGACGGTGCATTACAACATGGGCGGCATTCCGACGAATTATCATGGCGAGGTTCTCAACCCCACCAAGAAGGACCCCAACCGGGTGGTCCCCGGCCTGATGGCTGTGGGTGAGGCGGGCTGCGCATCGGTCCATGGGGCGAACCGGCTTGGGTCGAACAGCCTGATCGACCTTGTGGTCTTTGGCCGTGCGGCTGCTATCCAGGCGGGCAAGGTGGTCGATCGCGAGGCATCAAACCCGACACTGAAACAGGCGTCCATTGACGCATGTTTTGACCGGTTCGATGGGCTGCGCCATGCAGATGGCACAACCGGCACGGCAGAGCTGCGTCTGGAAATGCAGCGGGCCATGCAGGAAGATGCCGCCGTATTCAGGACCGACAAGACGCTGGGCGAGGGTGTCAAGAAGATGACGGACATTGCAGGCAAGATGGACGATCTGAAGGTGACGGATCGCAGCCTTGTCTGGAACAGCGATCTGATGGAAACGCTGGAACTGACGAACTTGATGCCCAACGCACTGGCTACAATCGTCAGTGCCGAGGCGCGCAAAGAAAGCCGTGGCGCCCACGCGCACGAGGATTATGCCAACCGGGATGATGAAAAATGGCGGGTGCATACCATCGCGAATGTCGATGGCGGCAAGGTCAAGCTCAGCTATCGGCCAGTTATCACCGATCCGCTGACGACAGAGGCGCAGGGGGGGATCAACGCTGATAAGATTGCTCCAAAAGAAAGGACATTCTGATGCGTTTTCCCCTACTGATGGCCGCCGGTCTGACGATACTGGCCGCCTGCACTGAGGTTTCTGGCGAGGCTGATCGCGTAGCGCGCGACACAGCCAAAGGCGTGGTGAATGGAGTGCTGGAAAATCGCTTTCCCGGAACCAACACGGCATTGCTTACCGATTGCATCATCGACAATGCCAGCATCACCGAGGTCTACCAGATCGCCGAGGCCGCGGTTCTGGGGCCGACCCCGCAGACATCCACCCTGATCCTCGATATCGCGCGGCGGCCCGATACGCTTGGCTGTGCTGCCGATAACGCGCTGGGCGCATTTCTGTTGGGAGCCGGATGATGCATCGCTGGTCGTTGGTTGCTTTGGCCATATCGGTTGCGGCCTGTACGCCACCAACACCTGAACAAGCGGCACAGCGCTGCGAAGAACGCGCGCGGGCCGCTCAGGCGCCCGAGGTCGGTGTGACGATCGGGGCAAGCAGCGATGGCGGACCGTTTGCCAGCGGCAATATCAGCCTCAGCGGTGACCTGCTGCGCGGTCGTGACCCATTGGAGGTCTACGAGACTTGTGTCATCCAAATGACCGGGCAGCCGCCGATCAGACCGCCACGGTTGCGGGCACTTTAAGGATTTCGGGGCAAGTCTGCTCCAGACGTAAGGAATACGAAAATGGTACAGCTGACACTTCCCAAGAACTCCCGCATGACGGTTGGCAAGACCTGGCCAAAGCCGGAGGGGGCAACAAATCTGCGCAAGGTGCAGATTTATCGTTGGAACCCCGATGACGGCAAGAACCCGTCGCTGGATACGTATTTCGTGGACATGGATACCTGCGGACCCATGGTTCTGGACGCGCTGATCAAGATCAAGAACGAGATTGATCCAACGCTGACCTTCCGCCGATCCTGTCGTGAAGGCATCTGCGGGTCCTGTGCGATGAATATCGACGGTATCAACACGCTGGCCTGCATCTACGGCATGGACGAGATCAAGGGTGATGTGAAGATTTACCCGCTGCCGCATATGCCAGTGGTCAAGGATCTGATCCCTGATCTGACCCATTTCTATGCGCAGCACGCATCAATCATGCCGTGGCTGGAAACCAAGACGAACCGCCCGGCCAAGGAATGGAAGCAGTCCATTGAAGACCGCAAGAAGCTGGACGGGCTTTATGAATGCGTGATGTGCGCATCCTGTTCGACATCCTGCCCGTCCTATTGGTGGAACGGGGACCGTTATCTTGGACCGGCGGCCTTGCTGCATGCCTATCGCTGGATCATCGACAGCCGCGACGAGGCGACGGGTGAGCGGTTGGATGAGCTGGAAGATCCATTCAAGCTCTACCGTTGCCACACCATCATGAACTGCGCCAAGACCTGCCCAAAGGGTCTGAACCCCGCCAAGGCGATCGCGCATATCAAAAAGATGATGGTCGAGCGGGTCGTCTGACAGACCGTCGCGCGTACAAAAAAACGCCGCCCTCGTGGCGGCGTTTTTATTTGGGCCTAACAGTAGCGTTCCGGTGCCCGCGATTGGCTTTCGCTGTAGCGATCACCCCAGGCCCAACCGACTGGCAGGATTGCGGCGATCTTGGCCATCAGGTCTGGCGTCACGTCAATTGCATCCGCCCCTTGCCAGTCTGAAATGTGATTGGCTGTTCTACTGCCGGGTATCGGAATAATGTGATCGCCCTGCGCCAGTATCCAGGCTAATGCTAGCGCTGCGGGGGCCACCCCATATTCATTCGCCAACAGATGGAATGCTTCCGCTCGTCTTCTGTTATGCGGCCAGTTGTCCGGCTGAAATCTTGGCATCTGCGCCCGAAACTGACCAAAATCCGGGTGGTCAGGGTCGATGATCGTCCGACCGAAGACACCACGCGCCAGCGGAGAGAAGGCGACAAAGGCAACACCCAAACGCCCACATTCCTGCAACATGCCGAGTTCAGGCTGGCGCGTCCAAAGCGAATATTCGTTTTGAATGGCCCGCACAGGCGTGACTGCATGCGCCCGGCGAAGCGTCGTTGGTGACACTTCAGACATCCCCCAACCGCCGATTTTCCCCTTGTCGATCAGACGTCCCATCAGGCCCGCGACATCTTCTACCGGGACGGCCTGTTCGCGGCGATGGATATAGAACAGATCGACGTGATCTGTGCCAAGGCGTTGGAGCGAGCGATCCAACTCGGCCTCAAGATAGGCCGGGTCGTTGTTTACAGGGTGATCCGGGTCCCGTTGAATGCCTGCCTTGGTCGCGATGATGGGCGCTTTTCCGGTGGCGGCGATCCATTTGCCAACAACCTGTTCCGAGATGTACGGGCCATAGATATTCGCCGTATCGAAATGGGTCAGTCCAATGTCCCAAGCCGTGTTGAGTGCTGTAAAACTTTTCGCCTCAGTGGTTGGGCCTGAAAGGCCACCAAAGGACATACAGCCAAGGCCAATGGCTCCAACCTGCGGTCCGGTTGATCCTAACCGGCGCTTTTTCATGCAAAGGCTGCCTGCAGCGCGATTTCAACCATATCACCAAAAGACCGTTCACGATCTTCAGCTGGTAATGCCTCATGTGTGATCAGGTGATCGCTCACCGTCAACACGGCAAGCGCCCGACGACCGTGTCGGGCTGCAAGATTGTAAAGCTCTGCCGCCTCCATTTCGACACCCAAGATTCCATGGCGCATCATCTGCTCATTCAAATCGGGCCGTTCGTCGTAAAAAACATCCGAAGAATAAATGCCACCCACATGGGTTTGCACGCCCTTGTCGGTCGCAGACTTATGTGCGGCAGCCAAGAGGCCATAGTCAGCGCACGGCGCGAAATTCAGTTCCTTGAAAATCCCGCGCGATGGTGTGGACAGGGTGGATGCGGTCATCGCGAGGATCACGTCGCGAATGCCCACATGGTCTTGCATGCCACCGCAGGACCCAATCCGTATCAGGGTTTGGGCGTTATAGTCTGAGATCAGTTCATTGGCGTAGATCGACAGGGAGGGCATGCCCATACCCGACCCCTGGATCGTTACCGGGTGTCCGTTCCACGTGCCGGTGAAACCCAGCATGCCGCGCACTTCGTTGATGCAGCGGGCCTCCTGCAAAAAGGTCTCGGCGGCCCACTTGGCCCGATAGGGATCGCCGGGCATAAGAACAGTGGGGGCGATATCGCCCTTTTTTGCGCCAATGTGGATGGTCATGGTCGGGTCCTCTCGATTTTGACCCTACCTTAGGCCGGGGAAATCAAAAGGTGGAGTAGCCAGGAGGCGCTGCAGCCATATTCATTTGGCTGCAGCAACAAGCAACGATTTAGATTTCCATATCGTCCGGGGACTTTCCGGCTGCGATTGCTGACTTGAACCACTCCGGCTGGCGGCCCTTGCCAGTCCAGGTTTGATTCTTGTCATCGGGGTTCAGGTATTTTGGCTTTGATACCGTTTTCGGGCCGGTCTTGGCCTTGCGGGTCTTGGCTTTTACCGGGGCGTCACTCGTGATCTCCGCCAGGCTGAACCCATGGGCCGCGGCGGCTTTTTCTGCTGCGGCAAGGGCAGCTTTCTTTTCCTTTACACTGATTTTGGCGAGGGCCTTTTCCACGTCTGATTTGAGCTTTTCAAGCTCTTTTCGGGTCATGGATTTCAGATCAGGTTTCATTTCAGTCTCCAGTCTTTAACTGATTGTGGGCTTAGCAGCCGAGATTAGTGACCGCAGCCCAAATCGGTAGACTGTTGTACTAAAGTGCAAAAACTGGAAGATTATTGCCTATTCAGCGGCCACGCGACGCGGATCCACGAGGGTAACGATATCACCCATAATCTTGTTTAACTCAAAATCTTTGGGCGTGTAGACTTTTGCAACACCCATGGCGCGCAATTCCGCGGCGTCTTCATCGGGAATGATTCCGCCGGCAATCACCGGAATATGTCCGATTCCGGCCGCATTCAGTTTGGCAATCACATCGCGCACCAGCGAAGTATGCGACCCCGAAAGAATGGATAGCCCGATCACATGGGCGTCGTCATTCAGCGCGGCCTCCACAATTTCATCCGGCGTTAGCCGAATTCCTTCGTAAGAGATATCCATTCCGCAATCGCGGGCGCGTGTTGCGATTTGTTCGGCCCCGTTTGAATGTCCGTCCAAACCGGGCTTGCCCACGAGAAACTTCAACCGCCGCCCAAGCGCGGTGCTGACAAGATCAACCTGCTCGCGCAGATCATCAAGCCCTTCGGTCCGGTTGGATGGATTGCTGCTGACGCCGGTGGGCGCGCGGTATTGACCAAAGACAGATCGGATCACATCTGCCCATTCCCCCGTTGTGACACCAGCTTTGGCGCAGGCAATAGACGACGGCATGACGTTGCTTCCGTCCTGGGCAGCCTGGCGCAGGTCTGTCAGCGCTTTGACAACGGCCTCACCATCCCGATCCGCTTTCCATTCACGCAGGCGACGCAATTGGTCGGCTTCGGCCTTGGGATCAGATGTCATAATGGCATCCTCACCAGCAGTGAGTGGCGATGGTTCGCCACTTTGCCATTTGTTCACGCCGACCACTGTGGTTTCGCCGTTTTCAATGGCATTAATCCGGGCCGCATTACTTTCGACAAGCCGCGACTTCATATAGGCGATCGCCCCTACCGCGCCTCCCATACCATCAATCTGCACCAATTCTGCGCGCGCACCCTCTTTCAAGGCAGTGACTTTGCGGTCAATAGCCGGGTTGCCATCAAACAGATCGTCAAATTCCAGCAGATCCGTTTCATAGGCCAGAATTTGTTGCATCCGCAGCGACCACTGCTGATCCCATGGCCGGGGCAGCCCGAGTGCCTCATTCCAGGCTGGCAATTGAACGGCGCGGGCCCGGGCATTCTTGGAAAGGGTCACAGCCAGCATTTCCAACAGAATGCGGTAGACGTTGTTTTCTGGCTGTTGCTCAGTCAGGCCCAGTGAATTGACCTGCACCCCATAACGGAAACGCCGGTATTTAGCGTCTTCGACATCGTAGCGTGCCGCACAAATCTCATCCCATAATTCGACAAATGCGCGCATTTTGCACAGCTCGGTCACAAACCGAATACCCGCATTCACGAAAAAAGAAATGCGCCCGACCATCGCCGGGAAATGCTCCTGTGGCACTTTA
Source organism: Yoonia sp. R2-816 (assembly GCF_046762905.1). Taxonomy (NCBI): domain Bacteria; kingdom Pseudomonadati; phylum Pseudomonadota; class Alphaproteobacteria; order Rhodobacterales; family Paracoccaceae; genus Yoonia; species Yoonia sp. R2-816. Next base: position 263,467 of record NZ_JBKQXN010000182.1, read on the forward strand.
CCTTTCAGATCATCCAGCACAGCCGTTGCCGTTGCCAGCGCGAATGCCAATTCCTCTTCCGGCGTCGCACCGGCCTCCTGCAGGTGATAGGAACAGACATTCATCGGGTTCCATTTGGGTAGATGCTCGCGGGTATAGGCCGCGACATCTGTAATCATCCGCAGTGATGGTTCGGGCGGGCAGATATACGTCCCGCGCGACAGGTATTCCTTTATGATGTCATTCTGAACGGTGCCTTGCAGGGCGCTGATATCGGCGCCCTGTTCTTCGGCCACTGCGATATAAAGCGACAGAAGCCAAGGAGCAGTGGCATTGATCGTCATCGACGTATTCATCTGATCCAGAGGGATGTCCTTGAACAGGGTGCGCATATCGCCCAGATGGCTGATGGGGACGCCAACCTTGCCAACCTCGCCTTTTGCCAGCACATGATCGCTGTCATAGCCCGTTTGGGTCGGCAGATCGAACGCGACGGAAAGCCCGGTTTGCCCCTTGGCGAGGTTGCCGCGATAAAGCGCATTCGACGCGGCAGCGGTTGAATGCCCGGCATAGGTCCGAAACAGCCAAGGGCGGTCTTTCTGCGTCTGCGACATATCGGGGTCTCCTGAATCACGCGGCGCAACTAAATTGCGCGATGATGTCCATTATCGGACATTTTATGGCGCTGTCAATTCGCTGCGTTGCGGCATGACGGGATTTACCATCGCGACGTTCCCTGTCACGGTTCCATTATGACGCAGACCGTTTCCATGCCTCTTTGGGCGTTTGTACTGATTATCTTGTTTGCGGGTGTCACCTTTGCATCGCACTTCCTGTTTCCATCCGTCCGATGGTTTTTTCGCAAGCGAGCAGAGCGGGTAATCGCACGGGTCAATCAACGTTTGCAGCGCCCGATCGAGCCGTTCAAGCTGGCGCGCCGCTATGACATGATCCAGCGGCTGCTGTATGACCCGGAAGTCACGCAGGCGATTGTCGAACATTCCCAGACCCAGAAAGTGCCCGAGAATGTGGCGTTTGAACAGGCCCGCCGCTATGCGCGTGAAATCGTGCCATCCTTTTCGGCGACCGCCTATTTCAGCGTTGGGATCAGGCTGGCCCGCTGGCTGTCAAAATCACTCTATCGGATCAAGCTGGGAACACTGGACCGTAAGCGCCTGGCCGAGATTGACCCAAATGCCACCGTCATCTTTGTCATGAACCACCGCAGCAACATGGACTATGTATTGGTGACTTATCTTGCGGCCAATGCCGGGGCCTTGTCCTATGCCGTGGGGGAATGGGCGCGGGTCTGGCCGTTGTCCAGTGTGATCCGTGCGATGGGGGCCTATTTCATCCGGCGCAGATCGCGCGGCGCCCTTTATCGCAAGGTTCTGGCCCGCTATGTGCAGATGGCGACGCGTGGTGGTGTCAGCCAGGCGGTATTCCCCGAAGGCGGCTTGAGCCTGACGGGCAGGACCGCCCCACCCAAGCTGGGTTTGCTGAATTATATCATTGACGACTTTGATCCCGAAAAACGCGAGGTGATTTTTGTCCCTGTCGCCTTGAACTATGATCGCGTGCTGGAAGATACGTTCCTGATTGCGGCTGACAAAAACGCCAATCGCCGGTTTCGACCGCCGCTTTGGACGGTCATTCGCGGTGTCGGCGGTCATCTGGTGCAGCGTCTGCTGCGCCGTTTCAAGGGATTTGGCACGGCATCGGTCAGTTTCGGGGAGCCACTGGAGCTATCAGCATTTGTGCGTCCCGAAACCAGCGATCCTACAGAGGCAGTGGCGGAAGAACTGATGCGTCGCATCAATATCGTCATCCCGGTTCTTGGCGTTCCCTTGGTATCGCGACATCTGCTTGCCAACGATGGCATTGATCGGGCGGGGCTGGCGCAGCAGGTGACCGCATCAGTGGCGACACTGGCTGATCGAAAGGTGCCGTTTCCACGTCGTGATCCGGAAGAGGTCGTGAATGACGCGCTGGATCGCCTCATTGCGCGCGGGCTGGTGGAGGAAACTGGTGAGGTATTGACCGTGACACCCTCGGGACGAGACGTGCTTGTGTATTACGCCAACTCGATTTCGCATCATTTTGATGCAGATGCAGCAAAAACGGACCAAAATGCTGCAACTGCTGGGTAATTAAATTACAAAAAACTATCAAAAATGATTGCATAGTTACCCTTCCATCATATATCCAACTGGAAAGCACCCGATTCTGCGGTGCGGCAATGCACATGGAACCCTAGTGATGGAGACACAGATGGCCCTTGATCAATCTGCCCCGGCGGCAGCTTATACTGCCCCGCAAAAAGACCTGTATGAGGTGGGCGAGATGCCTCCGCTGGGCCATGTACCGGCAGAGATGTATGCGTGGACCATCCGCCGTGAGCGTCACGGTGAGCCGGAAAAAGCGTTCGAGGTCGAAGTGGTGGAATGCCCAAAGCCGGACAGTCACGAGGTTCTTGTCCTCGTCATGGCGGCCGGTGTGAATTATAATGGAGTATGGGCCGGTCTGGGCATTCCGATCAGCCCCTTTGATGTCCACAAGGCTGATTACCATATCGCTGGTTCTGACGCGTCCGGTATTGTCTGGGCGGTCGGCGACAAGGTCAAGCGCTGGAAAGTGGGCGATGAAGTCGTCATTCATTGCAATCAGGATGACGGCGATGACGAGCACTGTAATGGTGGTGATCCGATGTATTCACCGAGCCAGCGGATTTGGGGATACGAGACACCTGACGGGTCATTCGCACAGTTCACTTGCGTGCAGTCCCAACAGCTGATGCCACGCCCCCAACACCTGACCTGGGAGGAAAGCGCGTGCTACACGCTGACCCTCGCTACGGCTTATCGGATGCTGTTCGGCCATGAACCACATGACCTCAAGCCGGGCCAGAACGTTCTGGTCTGGGGGGCCTCGGGCGGTCTGGGCTCTTATGCCATCCAGCTGATCAACACCGCAGGTGCAAATGCGATCGGTGTCATCAGCGACGAAAGCAAACGGGAATTTGTGATGTCGCTGGGGGCGAAAGGGGTCATCAACCGGAATGATTTCAAGTGTTGGGGCCAGATGCCGACGGTGAACACCCCGGAATATAAGGAATGGTTCACGGAAACACGCAAATTTGGCAAGGCCATCTGGGACATCACCGGCAAGGGCGTGAATGTGGACATGGTGTTCGAACACCCAGGTGAGGCAACGTTCCCGGTGTCGACTTTTGTGGTCAAACGCGGCGGTATGGTCGTGATTTGCGCTGGTACCACTGGTTACAACCTGACCATGGATGCCCGGTACATGTGGATGCATCAGAAACGGCTGCAAGGTAGCCACTTTGCCAATCTCAGACAGGCCAGTGCGGCCAACAACCTGATGGTCGAGCGGCGGTTGGACCCGTGCATGTCAGAAGTCTTTAGCTGGGATGAAATTCCAGCGGCCCACACCAAGATGCGCAAGAACGAACATAAGCCCGGCAATATGGCGGTGCTTGTGCAATCACCACAGGTGGGGCTGCGCACGTTTGAGGATACTGTCGAGGCGTCGCAAAACCGCTGAATGCGGGCCGCCAAAGCATCAGGGGCTTAGGATATCACGTCCTGAGCCCCTTATTTATTGGTTAATTTGGCCGATTCTGAACAACGGAGCTGTCTACTCGCTATTTTTGGGGGGTATGAAGATGCGAGTAAGTATTACAGAGTCTAAATGCTACTATAAGTTGTTAACGCTCCGTTAATCATTAATAGAGAGACTAGTAATGGGACATGAATGGATCATCGACGTTCTCGCCGACTTGAAATCCTTCGCTAAGCAAAATGACCTGCCTTTGTTGGCAGTTCAACTCGAAGATACAGCGCTGGTCGCGTCGGCAGAGATCGCAACTGTGGTTGGAAACACGTCTCCAATGACGCGAGGAGATTGTGCTGGAACTCGACCAATTTTTACAAGCACTGGAGCAGGCAGACGCGCTTGAACAGATCCATGATCTGACAGTGGGGCTGCGTGACCAGTTTCAGATTGATCATGTGGTGTACCACTGGGTCAGCGCGGATGGTGAACAATACGGATTTGGGACATACGATCCGGCTTGGGCACAGCGCTACTCCGAAAAGGAATACTTGCGCATAGATCCGGTGATCGTCGGTTGCTTTCAGCGCTTTGATCCGGTGGACTGGAAAAGGCTGGACTGGTCATCAAAGGCCGCGCAGGCCTTTCGAAAAGATGCAATTGCGCATGGTGTTGGAAATCAAGGATTTTCCATTCCCATTCGCGGCCCGAATGGGCAACTTGCCTTGTTGACCGCATCGCATACCACCGATGATGAATCATGGGCGGAATTCATGGAAGCCCATCAACGCGAATGGATTCTTATCGCCCACTACCTCAATCAGAAAGCCCTGCAGCTTGAAAAAGGTCGGACACCAGAACCGGTCAGGGCGCTGTCACCGCGCGAAACAGATGCGCTGACCTATCTGGGCATGGGGTATAGCCGCGGACAGGTGGCCGATCTGCTGAATATCTCGGAACACACCTTGCGCGCCTATATCGAAAGCGCGCGGTTCAAACTCGGGGCGCTGAACACGACCCATGCAGTCGCACGGGCAATCACTGAAGGTCTGATCGTTGTCGGCGGTGCTGCGCGGGCAGCGGCCGGCGGCTGGCCTGGCCGGGAAGAGGGCGAAAAGATCGCCAAGTCTGCGGCTGGTTAACAATCCTTAATGATTCGTTAACACGGCGCCCGGGCCGTTAACCGTTGATGTGATCCGGCATCCTACCTTGTTGCCATTCGGTAATCGTTCAAAGGGTAGCAGCATGCTTCGTTATATCTACGCTAATGAGTTGTCTCAGTTTCCGGTTCTGCAGGCATCCATGCATCGTGACCGGGCCGTCCAATTCTCAGAACGTCTGAAATGGGCTGTCACGGTCGATGAAATGGGATGGGAGCGTGACGAATATGACGATATGAACCCGCTTTACGTGATCTGGGCCAATCCCGACGGTACCCATGGCGGATCCATGCGGTTCCTGCCAACAACAGAGCGGACCATGGTCAATGATCATTTCGCAGAACTGCTGAATGGTGAAGACATCCGCAGCCCATTCATTTGGGAGTGTACCCGTTTCTGCCTTGGTCAGAAATCCACCCCGCGTGTGGCTGCCGCGATGATGCTGGCGGGGGGTGAATTGATGCGGGCATTTTCATTAACCCATCTGCTCGGCGTATTTGATCCCAGAATGGTGCGCATCTATTCAATGATTGGCGCCTCGCCCGAAATATTGGGCAGTGCTGGCGAAGGCCGCGACAAGATCAGTGTCGGATTGTGGCCGTTCCGGGCCGAGGATCGGGTCAAGGTCCTGCGCCGCGCCGGGCTGTCGTCCGAGATTTCGGAACACTGGTTCAACCGCTCGTTCGGACGGTCGGTGCTGGAATTGCAGAAGGCCGCCTAATCCACTGGCAGCGCCGCGACGGTCCAGATACTGTCGCGGCATGAACGCGCCCACCATCACATTTTCTGACGATCAGGCAGAGGCCTGGGATAGTGTTGCCGTTGCCTTGCGACAGGCGGGCGTCGATCTGGAAGACAGCCTGCTACAGCCCCCGCAATCCGATGCGAGTTCGGTCATGGCTGTTATTGGCAAGGCGGGATCGGGCAAAACCATGTTGTTGGCCCGGCTTTATCAGGCGCTGGATGAGGCGGGCGTCGATGTTATCTCCGGCGATTGGGAAGGGCGCAAGCGCCGGGATCGCAGGACGCTTGCCATCCTTGCGCCCACGAACAAAGCCGCCAGCGTCCTGCGCAATCGTGGCGTGCCGGCAACGACAATCCACCGTATTCTTTATACGCCTGTCTATGACCCGGAATATGAAAAGGTGGCAGAGTGGCTGGCGGGGCATGGCGACCGGCCCGAAATCGAAGGGCTGACCGATGTCGCCCTTGATCGCGCCCATGCCTCGTATCAGACCAACAAGTCCATTCCGGCGGCGTTGGCCGCTGCCGGGTTGCGCGGCAGTGATTTCATTACCGGCTGGAAGCGTCGTGAAGAGCCCTTGGACATTGGCTTTGTCGATGAAAGCTCCATGCTGGATGAAAAGCAGTTCGAGGACCTCAAAGAGATCTTTCCGACGTTGCTGCTGTTCGGTGACCCCGCACAGCTGCCGCCGGTTCAGTCCACCGGAGGCATGGTTTTTGAAACCCTGCCGGAACAGCGGGTTCTGAGCCTCAATCGCATTCACCGGCAGGATGCTGGCAACCCGATCCTTGATCTGGCCCATGCGCTGGCTGACCCTCAGCTTGATTTCCATGCCTTCGAACGCATGGTCGAAGATGCCGCCAAATCCGACGAACGTGTCGTGATGGCACAGCGGGTCGAGGCTGATCTGATGGCACGTTCCCCCTGTCTGGTCTGGCGCAACGCGACACGTATCCGGTTGATCCATGCGTTCCGCGCAGCCTTTGGTGCCCCGCCTGACGAATTGCTTGCGGGCGAGCCGTTGATTTGCGACGGCATTGAATTGCCGCTCAAACATCGCAAGAAGCGGCTCGACCTTGAGGCGCGCGGACTGATCAAGGGCGCGCAGGTCATCTATCTGGGGCCGGGCAAACGCCCGGGTTTCTCAAAGCTGTTTGTCATGGGTGCCGAAGACCCGCAGGTTGGCGTCGCCAGCATCGTCAAGATCGAACAGGAAGGGGAGGAAGAGCCGTTCATCCCTTTCGCCGCCCGCATGGGGGCGACGTTTCTGCACGGCGCCTCAGTGACCATTCACAAAGCACAGGGGTCGCAATGGGACACAGTGCAGGTCTTCGCCCCTGATATCTACGCCGCATCACGCATGGGCCGGGTCGAGGCCGGGCAACCATTGTGGAAACGCCTTGCCTATGTGGCCATTACGCGGGCGGAGACGCAGTTGCGCTGGGTTGTGCGGAACCGTCTGGCGCGGCCACAGGGCGTCTTGCGGGTGGATGATCTGGAAGCACCGGCGACCGCCTTGGAACTGAAGAGTGAAGAGATATGAAAAGCATCATCATCACGGGGGCCAGCAGCGGCATTGGCCGTATGACAGCCGAGCATTTTCTGGCGAATGGATGGCGTGTGGGGTTGATCGCGCGCCGTGCGGATGTGCTTGGCGACATCACGCATGACAACGCCGTTCCTTTGCCCTGCGATGTGACGGATGAGGCGGCGGTCGACACGGCTTTCGACAGGTTCGGATATCTGGATGTGTTGTTCAACAACGCGGGCATGTTCGGCCCGCAGACAACGATTGATGAAATCGCGCTGGCTGATTGGCAAAAGGTTGTCGATGTGAACCTGACGGGCATGTTCCTGTGTGCCCGTGCTGGCTTTCGCCAGATGCGGCATCAGACGCCGCAAGGCGGGCGGATTATCAACAATGGGTCAATCTCGGCCCATACCCCGCGCGAGGGGTCAACCTGCTATACCACAACCAAACATGGCGTCTCTGGGCTAACCAAGACGTTGTCGCTTGATGGCCGCGCCTTCAATATCGCCTGCGGTCAGATTGATATCGGCAACGCCCGGACCGATCTGGTGACAACTCTTGAAAAAACACGCGCCGCCCAGGGGCTTGATCCGTTGCCCAGCATGGCAGTGGAAGATGTGGCGCGGGCCGTATTTCACATGGCGTCTTTGCCGCCAGAGGCGAATGTGCAATCCATGATGATCATGGCGACCAAGATGCCACATATCGGCCGGGGTTAACGGCGCAGCAGGCTAAACGCGGCCGACGCAAGCCAACCCGCAGCAATTGCAATCGAAAGCGACATCAGACCGTAGATCAGCGCATTTTCATGGGCGAGGTTGTAAAGCCAGCGTTCCAGCCCGACTTTCTGCACCGGAATAACGGCGATGTATTCATCAATGACCCGACCATTGCGCGTCAGAAAGATATGCGCCTCATAATCCCCTTCGGTCAGGTTTGCTGGCAGGGTGATCGCAGTCCGAAACAGCGTCTCATCCTCCAGATCAACCGCACCTTCAAGAACCTGATAAAGATCATTGCCCGCACGAATGCGGATGAGGGCTTGTGTAAATGCCTCACTATCGCCCACTTCGGCCCCGACAGACCGGATCGCCCGCGGGATCGTGATGCGATAGCGCAGATCTTCAATATCGCGCAGCACATCCCGCATCGGGGCAGTCGTGGCGACTGCGTAGAATGATGGGGCGGCATCCACCTCGACACTGTCGGTGTTCACCCAGATGCCAACCCTGCGATCCTTGCGGCGCACCATGACCGGATGATCAGGACCCGCGACAGTGACAATCACACCAAGCTCGCTTTTGTCAGGGATCGGCGCCTCACGCTTGATCGCGCCAAAGATCAAAATTTCGGACCCTTCAAACGTGGCCGTGATGGCGACCTGATCACGGCTGAGGCCCAGCACGATCTCTTCGGCTTTGGCGGGCAATGCGAGTATCAGGAACAGAGCGATGAGGCGGATCATGAATGGCCCCCTGTTCCCAGGGAGTAAAGCTCTGCCGGCTGCACGAGCAGATCAAATGCCAACTTGCCACAAACCGCGAGCACCATCAGTGCGAGCAGAATGCGGAGCTGTTCGGCCTTCATCTTGACCCCGATGCGGGTGCCGATCTGTGCGCCGATCACGCCGCCCACCAGCAACAAAACCGCCAGAACAACGTCCACGGTATAGTTGGTCGTTGCATGCAACAAAGTGGTGAACGCAGTGACAAAGATGATCTGGAACAGCGACGTGCCCACAACCACCTTTGTGGGCATCCCCAACAGATAGATCATGGCCGGCACCATGATAAAGCCGCCACCGACACCCATGATCGCGGCCAGAACACCGACCAGCACGCCAACCATCAGCGGCGGAATGATCGAGATATAAAGGCCCGACACCCGGAACTTCATCTTGAAGGGCAGGTTATGCACCCAGTTATGCTTGCGCCGTGTGGGTTTCGCCCCCGGTTTCTTGGATTTGCGGATCGCGTTAAGGCTTTCGATAAACATCAAAGAGCCGATCATGCCAAGAAACACCACATAGCAAAGCTGGACCAGCAGTTCGACCTGACCCAGCGCCTTGAGGTAATTGAACAGAATGATCCCCAAGCCCGACCCTATCAGACCGCCGATAAGCAGCACCGTCCCCATTTTGAGATCGACAGTTTTTCGTTTCAGGTGGGCGAGAACACCGGAAAAAGACGAGGCCACAATCTGGTTGGCTTCTGTCGCCACGGCCACGGCCGGCGGGATGCCAATAAAGAACAAGAGTGGCGTCATCAGAAAGCCGCCGCCCACGCCGAACATACCCGATAATACGCCCACAATGCCGCCCAGCCCGAGTAACAGGAAGACATTCACCGAGACCTCGGCGATGGGAAGGTAAATCTGCATGAACTGGTCCGGGGCGCTTGTGCCGCTGGCCGCAACAAAGACCTTTGTGACCGTTCTGTCAAATCCCGCTCGCGGAAATATGCTGCAATCGCAGCATTTCCGCCACGTGGAGTCATCACTGTGGCAAAACTGGACCTACTTCAGGTCTTGCAGAAACCTGCGCAGCACCTTCTCCAGCTTTGCGGCCCCGATGGGTGCCATTGCCTTGGTGTGTTCGTGACTGATGGATTCATCGCTCATCCCGGCGGCCATATTCGTGATGGTCGAAATTGCAGCGGCCTTCAGGCCGAGAAACCGAGCCAGGATCACCTCTGGCACGGTCGACATGCCAACCGCATCGGCCCCCAGCATGGCGATCGCCTTAATCTCGGCGGGGGTTTCAAACGATGGCCCGGAATACCAGGCATAGACACCATCTGCCATGTTGGTACCCGTCGCATCGGCAGCCGCCCGTAGGGCGCCCCGAATGTCAGGATCATATGCGTCTTTCATGGGAACAAAGCGGGCATCTGTCGGTTCCCCAATCAGCGGGTTCAGGCCGGAGAAATTGATATGGTCTGACAGGCACATGATCGACCCGGTCGGCATATCAGTCCGCATCGAGCCCGCCGCATTGGTCGCAATCACCGTATCGGCCCCCAGCGCGCGCAGCACCTCCAGCGGCAGCCGCATCGCATCGGCCCGCCCTCGTTCATAGTAATGCGACCGCCCGCCAAAAACGGCAACGCGCACGCCCTCCAATTCGCCAATCACCAGATTGGGGTTATGGCCGGACACGCCAGCATGGGGAAATTCGGGCAACTCATCATAGGGAATGGCGACACCATCGACAGTGTCCGCAATATGACCAAGGCCCGAACCAAGGATCAGACCGACGCGAACCGGCGCATCGCCCGCCACCTGCCTGATCTGATCGGCAAGCGCCTCAGCGTTCTTTGACATAAGGTTCGCCCCCAGCGCGCGGTGGGATCGCCTTGCCCACGAAACCGGCCAAGATAACCACAGTCAGGATGTATGGCAGAACGTCCAGAAGCTGACCATTGACCTGGAACCCCAGCACACCTTCGATCACGTCAGAGCGCAGGGACATGGCCTGCAGGAAGCCGAACAGCAGGCAGGCATAAAGTGCATACCAAGGACGCCATTTGGCGAAAATCAGGGCGGCTAGCGCGATGAAGCCACGTCCGGCGCTCATATCCTTGACGAAACCGGCCTGCAGAGCTGTCGCCAGATAGGCCCCGGCAATCCCGCAGAGAATCCCGCAGATCGCGACGGCCGAGTACCGCAGAAAGACCACTGAAACACCCGCGGTGTCGACGGCAGCCGGGTTTTCGCCAACTGCGCGCAAGCGCAGGCCAAAGCGGGTTCGAAAAAGGATCCACCAGGTGAGGGGCACCATCAAAATTGCAATATAGACAAGGATCGTATGGCCCGAAATCAGTTCGTAATAGATTGAGCCGAATACCGGAACGTCACGCAGCGCCTCGGCAAAGGGCAGTTCAATGGGATTAAATCGCGCATCGCCCGCCAGCTGCGGGGTGCGCCCACCCTGACGGAACCAGCTTTGCGCAATCACAACCGTTAGCCCTGCGGCGAGAAAGTTTATCGCGACACCGGAAATCAGCTGATTGCCCCGAAACGTGATCGAGGCGAGACCATGCACAATAGACAGAATGATCGACGCGCCAATGCCCGCCAAAAGACCAAGCCAGACACTGCCGGAAACAGCGGCAATAGCTGCCGACAGAAACGCCGCCGCCAGCATTTTCCCTTCCAGCCCGATATCAAAGATACCGGCCCGCTCTGAATAAAGGCCTGCAAGACAGGCCAGCAGAAGCGGGGTTGCCAGACGCACGGTGGCGTCCAGCATCTGCAGAAGGGTCGCAAAGTCCATTTAGGCCACTTTCTCCATCAGGAACGGGAACAGGGCAAAGAACCGGTCAGCCACCTCTGGATTGCGTCGCAGCGCATCTTCAGCCTCGGCCTGGGTGATGTCATTGGCCTGCGTGCGATCGACCCGCAGAAAGAACTGCAGCCCCAGCATTGCATCGAACCGGTCATCGGTGATGAACGGATCATGCGGAATACGGCGCATCACAGCCTGATTGGGGCGAAAGACATTGGTCCGGTTCTTGACGGCCAAGAGGGCCACCAGATGTGGGGGCACGTCGCCGCCGGGGGTCTGATCGATCACGTGGTGAATCCATTGGTGGAATTCGTCCATCGTGATCATGCCAAGTGCCAGACAACTGAGCACAAAGCCCAGATCGGCACCGGTGTCATCCTCGACACCGATTTTATATGGTCCTGCCATCATTGTTTTGCTCTCCTCATTGATAGGAATAGCCGCTCGAGCGGCATGCGCACCATGTTATCCAGTGCGCCCGTGAACAGGATCACCAATGCCTGTATTACGATGATCAGTTCCCGGGGGATCGACGTCCATAGGGCGAGTTCTGCGCCGCCTTGATATAGAAAGCCGAAAAGAAGGGCCGCAAGGAACACCCCAAACGGGTGGCTGCGCCCCATGAGTGCGACGGCGATGCCTATAAAGCCAGCGCCCTCGACTGCGTTCAGAACCAGCCGTTCGGCCTCGCCCTGTACGTTATTGATGGCCATCATGCCGGCGAGCCCGCCTGAGATAAGCATGGAGACCATGATGATCTTGGTCGGGCTGATGCCCGCATATTTCGCGGCCGATTCCGAATTCCCAAAAGCCCGGATTTCATAGCCAAGCCGTGTGCGCCAGATCAGCGCCCAAAGGCCAACGCAGGCCGCCAGAGCCACAAAGAACGTGACGTTTGCAGGCGCACCGCGAAACAACGTGGCTTCGCCAGAGCTGAACATGTCCTGGAAGGATGGCAGATGCGTGGCCTCGGGGAATTTGGCAGAGGCCGGTTCCATTGATCCCGGCACCTTGAGTGCGCCAATCAGAAAATAGTTCAGCAGGGCGGCTGCAATGAAGTTGAACATGATCGTGGTGATCACGATATGGCTGCCCCGTTTGGCCTGCAGAAAGGCGGGGATCGCAGCCCAGGCAGCACCAAAAAGAGCGGCACCGATAATGCAGCCCAGCAAGGCCAGCGTCCAATGTGGCCACGGAATGAACAGACAGACAACCGCCACACCCAGGCCACCCAGCAGCGCCTGGCCTTCACCGCCGATATTGAACATGCGGGCGTGAAAGGCGATGGCGACAGCCAGCCCCGTAAAGATGAAGTTGGTCGTGTAATACAGCGTATAACCCCAGCCATAGGTCGACCCCAGCGCCCCCGATACCATTAGTTTCAGCGCTTCCCATGGATTTTCACCAATGGCGAGGATCACTAACGCAGACAGGATCGCCGCCAAAAGGATCGAAATCAGCGGGATCAGGACGACATCGGCCCATTTTGGCATCACATCCATGCCTCAGACCCCTTTGGCCGCGACACTGCCAGCGGTGGCAAGTTTGCCCTCGACCGCTTCGTGCAATGGCCCCTTCGGCTCGGTCGTCATCCCTGCCATGAGAAGACCAAGCTCTTTTTCGTTCGTTTCGTTAGGCATCCGCTCGCCCATCATTTTTCCGTCAAACATAACGGCGATCCGGTCCGAGAGCGACAAAATTTCCTCTAACTCCACAGAAACTAACAAGATTGCCTTGCCCTGATCCCTAAGTGCAACAATCTGCTGGTGGATAAATTCGATAGCACCAATGTCCACACCTCGTGTCGGTTGGCCCACAAGCAGCAGGTCAGGATTGCGTTCAATCTCGCGGGCGAGCACGATTTTCTGCTGGTTTCCGCCGGAAAAACTCTTGGCGGCGAGTTTCGGGTCGGGCGGGCGCACATCAAAACGGGCCATCTTTTCTTCGGTATCTTTCCGGATAGCGGCGTTATCCATGAACAGCCGGGATTTCTGATACTCATCGGCATGGTGATAGCCAAAAGCGGTGTTTTCCCAGGCTGTATAGTCCATGATCAGCCCTTCGCGCTGCCGATCCTCTGGCACATGGGCGATCCCGCGCAGGCGGCGGCTTTGGCCGTCGGACTTGGCACCGGTCAGGTCAATTTCTTCCCCATTGACTCTGATGGACCCGGTCGCCCTTTCATAACCGCCCAAAACCTCAAGCAGCTCTGACTGCCCATTCCCAGCCACACCGGCAATCCCGAGGATTTCACCGGCATGCACATCAAAACTGATACCCTTCAGGCGATGCACGCCCTTTTCGTCGGTCACGTTCAGGTCGCGCACTTCCAGGATTTTGCGCCCGATCTGGGCCGGGGCCTTGTCGACCCGCAGCAGGACCTTGCGGCCCACCATAAGTTCAGCCAGTTCCGGCGGGCTGGTTTCAGACGTCTTGACAGTCGCGGTCATCTCGCCACGTCGCATGACGCTGACAGTGTCAGTGATTTCCATAATCTCGCGCAGCTTGTGCGTGATCAGAATGATCGTCTTGCCCTCGCGCTTGAGGTTTTCAAGGATGCGGAACAGGTGGTCGGCTTCGGCGGGGGTCAGTACGCCGGTCGGCTCATCCAGGATTAAGATATCGGCTTTGCGATAAAGCGCCTTGAGGATTTCCACCCGCTGCTGCATGCCCACGCCCACATCCTGAATGACCGCATCCGGATCCACATTCAGTTCGTACTCCTGGGCAAGGTTCTTCAATTCCCGGCGCGCCCGGGTCAGCGAAGGGCGCAACAGACCGCTATCCTCGGCGCCGAGAATGACGTTCTCGAGCACGGTGAAGTTTTCGACCAGTTTGAAGTGCTGGAACACCATGCCGATGCCCGCAGCAATGGCCGCCTGACTATCGGGAATTGCAGTTTTCTGACCGGAGATAAAGATTTCGCCCGCGTCAGCCTTATAAAACCCGTACAAAATCGACATCAGGGTTGATTTTCCCGCGCCGTTCTCTCCGATAATGCCGTGGATGGTGCCGGGCATCACCCGGATCGAAATATCCTTGTTCGCCTGGACCGGGCCAAACGCCTTGGAAATGCCTTTCAGTTCAATGGCGGGCGCTTGTTCGGTCATGATGGCAATCCTGTTCCGACAAAGCCCACCATGCGGGTGATCAGCCCGTCATCGCCACGTTCCACGAAATACTGGCCGGTCTGCTGCATGCCATCAGACATCTTGAAAAGGATCGTGGCCCGGGTCACGCCATCGCGCTCAGACGCGTCAGCGACCTCTGCGACTGCACCCGGTGCGGATTTTGCAAACATGCCGACATATTCGGCGATGGCGTCGGGGCCGGACAGCGGTGCCTCGGTGCGCGGATCGGTGTAGAGGGCCTTGGCATCAACGGCACTTTGAATGGCTGAAATGCGCGCGTCATGATCTGACATTCCCCATGCTTCGAAAAATATCGTTATGCTATCTGCCATCTCATCGCTCCGTTTGCTGTGCAAAGGGCCGCGGCTGTTCCCAGCGCGGCCCTTCGTTGTCTTGGCCTAGAAGGCAGTCTTAGAAGTCGAGAGCTGGGCAGCTTTCGTCGCTGGAATAGTCATGCACAACCAGCGTACCGGCCGCCATTTCTGCAGCGGCAGCATCGACAGCGGCCTTCATCTCGTCAGACACAAGCTCTGCGTTGAATTCGTCAAGCGCATAACCCACACCTTCGTTGGCCACGCCCATAACGTTGAAGCCGGTTTCAAGGTCAGCGCCCTGTGACATGGCTTCATAAACCGCGTTGTCCACGCGCTTCATCATCGATGTCAGAACCTCGCCAGGGTGCAGGTAGTTCTGGTTGGCATCCACACCGATGGACAGGATATCTTCGTCAGCAGCGGTCTGCAACACGCCGACGCCGGTACCACCAGCGGCAGCAAACACAACGTCAGAACCCTGGCTGATCTGGGCCAGCGTCAGTTCGGACCCTTTCACCGGGTCGTTCCAGGCGGCCGGTGTCGTGCCGGTCATGTTTGCGATCACATTTGCATCTGCATTCACCGCCTTGACGCCTTGGGCATAACCACAAGCAAACTTGCGGATCAGCGGGATGTCCATGCCACCAACAAAGGAGACCGTGCCGGTTTCAGACGCCATCGCCGCCATCATGCCAACCAGATAAGACCCTTCATGTTCGTTGAACACGACGGAGCGGACATTTGGCGCATCAACAACCATGTCAATGATTGCAAACTTGGTATCGGGATAGTCAGCGGCCACTTCGGCCAGCGGTGTCGCCCATGAAAAACCGGCCATAACAATCGGGTTGGCACCTGATTCAGCGAAACGGCGGATCGCCTGTTCGCGCTGGGCGTCAGACTGGATTTCCACTTCGGCATAGGAACCACCGGTTTCCTGCGCCCAACGCTCTGCCCCGTTATAGGCGCTTTCGTTGAAGGACTTGTCGAACTTGCCGCCAAGATCGAACAGGATGGCAGGGTCGGCTGCAACGGCACCGGCCGACAGGGCCAATGCGGCAGAAGCGCCGAGGAATTTTTGCATAAGGGTCATTTATCGTCTCCCAGGTCGTTGAACTACAGGGTGACCCGTGACCATTGCCGGTCACCCCGATGAAAGTCGAGCCGGTCGTTGCCGGTCCATCACAGGATAAGGCCTGTCTACGCGGGGAATATCAACCGGTTTTTGGTGAACAAGGCAGGAACGAGCCCGGAAATGCCCATTATTTGGGGGCTGACCTTTGGTCAATCACCTATCAGTTGTTTGCGCAACACCAGCGCGGCCACAGGCGCGCTATCTTTGGGCAGATAATAGCCCGGCCTGCGGCCGACCTGGGCATAGCCGGCGATATCGTAAAGCGCTCTGGCCGCCGTGTTGTCTTCGGCCACCTCCAGAAACATGGATGCCGCACCAGCATCCGCCGCTGCGATCTCTGCCATGTTCAACACGGATCGGGCCAGACCTTGCCGCCGGCGCGCGGGATGAGTGGCGAGGGTGAGCAATTCCGCCTCATCCAGCGTCACGCGGATCAGGGCAAAACAGCTGTCATCACCACACGCCACTGTGCCGGGCTGGGCCAAAAGGGCCGCGAACTCGGCCTCTGACCAGGCCCGCGTCGCGCTGAAGGCGGTTGCGTGCAGCGTCGCCAGTGTCTCGGGCGTCATGGCAGGATCGTGGGCGCCGGATCGCGTGGCGGGGCGGCATCCGCATCACGTATATAAAGCGGCGCGGGTCGCGGATTATCGTCCCCCAACCGCTCTGCGGCAATCCGGGCCACCGCGCTGATCAGCTTGGCGGGCGCAGACAGTGACATCATCGCAGGCAATGCATCCTTACCCATCAATGCTGGCTTGGACGCACTACCGTCTGCGTCAAAAAACTGGACATAGGCCTGATCGCGCGGGGCCGGAATAATCGCCGTGAAGGGCCGTGTGGCACCATAGGCACGCGCCGCAAACCCATCGACCCCGATAGCCGGTTTACCCAGACCAAGCGCCAGCCCACGGGCGGCGGAAACCGCAATGCGAATACCGGTGAAATTCCCCGGGCCGGTCCCGACACCAATGCCGTCAAGATCGGCCCAGCCAATCCCGGCCTTTGCCACCATCTGCTCCAGCATGGGCATCAAATGTTCGGCCTGTCCCTTGGCCATTTCATCAACTCGGGTCACGATGCTATCGCCCAACAGCAAAGCGGCGGCGCAATGCGCCGCCGATGTATCAAATGCAATCAGCTTGACGTCAGGCGGCAACCGGGCGCACCTCGACCACTTCGGGGATGTAGTGGCGCAACAGGTTCTCAATCCCCATTTTCAAGGTCAGGGTCGATGATGGGCAACCGGCACAGGCCCCCTGCATGTGCAGATAGACGATGCCACGATCAAAGCCGTGAAACGTAATGTCGCCCCCGTCCTGTGCCACGGCAGGGCGCACGCGGGTATCCAGCAACTCCTTGATCTGGCCCACGATTTCGCTGTCTTCACCGGAATGTTCGGCGTGGCCGCTGGCGGGTTTATGATCGTCGGCCATCACCGGCTGGCCAGACTGGTAATGTTCCATGATCGCACCCAGAATACCGGGTTTGATATGATCCCATTCCACGTTGTCTTCTTTGGTCACAGTCACAAAATCGATGCCAAAGAACACGCCCGTGACACCGCCGGTGGCAAAGATACGCTTGGCCAATGGCGAGTTTTCCGCAGCTTCCGCACTTGGAAAATCGGCTGTGCCGACCTCAAGCACATTCTGGCCGGGCAGGAATTTGAGTGTTGCGGGATTTGGGGTCGATTCAGTCTGAATGAACATCGGGCCAACCTTTTTTGTCAGGCTTTAGATATGCGCCTCGCACTGTGGCAAGTCAAGGTTTGGAATGGTTCTAAACTACAAAAAAAGGCCGGTCCTCCAGTGATGGCCGGCCTTTTTGTGGGATGGGGTGTTTGCTTAGTTGACGTCGAATGGTTTGGACGCGACGACTTCACCGTCGATCTTGATCAGGGCGATCACGTCGCGGGTCTGGGGCAGGCCTG